>CAZWCI010000122.1:0-5284 GCA_964632815.1 uncultured Lentimicrobiaceae bacterium
GCCGGCGGCGAAGCCGACACGCCCAACATATTATCATAATCATTCTCTTTATTTTCGAAAATATTAGGGACTTCGCAAAGCAATTATTTGGCCGGTCTAAACGTTTAGGTTATTAAAAACAGGGTGTTGAAAATTCGCCCGCAAACTCAAAGGAGCCCAGCAATCATTTTTATAAATTTGCTCATTTTAAGATAGGTATATAAAAAAGTTTAAATAATACAACTCATGAATTCATTACAGAAAAACCTGTTTTTATTGATTCTGATTTTTTCATTGACCGGAGCACTGCCGGCACAACGTCCCGTGGTTTATGATTCGCCCGGTTACGAGTATGCTCTGGCTAAGGAATTGTTTGAAAAGGAGAAGTTTGGTTCGGCGCAAGATTATTTCAAACAAGTGTTTGAAGATGAACGCACGCCGTCGGAGATGAAAATAAACTCCTATTACTATATGGGGGTTTGTGCCATTCAGCTCAACAATCAGGATGCAGATTTTTTATTGAGAAATTATATTCGGAAATATCCGGTACATTCGCAAGTATCTCAGGCCTATTTTCATTTGGGTAAATTTTATTACGACCAAAAGAAGTATAAACAAGCTTTAGAGAATTTCAACAATATTCAGGAACGAAATGTTCCGGCAGAGGAGTTGGCGGAGTACCAATTTAAAAAGGGTTATTCCTATTTTGCCACGAAGAAAACGGAGGAGGCAAAGCCGTTATTCAATGAGGTGCGGAAACAAGAAGGACCGTATCAGAAAAAGGCTATCTATTATTTGGCGCACATTGCCTACGATAATCAACAGTATGAAGCTGCCCTGGCAGATTTTGAATTGCTGAAAAATGATCCTCAATATGAGAGTTCGGTGCCTTTCTATCTGGCACAAATCTATTTCTATAATGCACGCTACCGCGAATTGTTGGAGATTGCCGTGCCGCTGCTGGACAAAGCCGACAACAAAACGGAAATGAACCGTATTATTGCCCTCGCCCATTACAATCTCGGCGAATATGCCCAAGCCCTCCCCTATTTTGAAACCTATCTTGCCGATGCGAAAACCACGGCAGACCGAAACGATAATTTTGCCATTGGATATAGTTATTACCAACAAAAAGAGTACGACAAAGCAATTCAATATCTCTCCCAAACCACCCGCGAGAAAGATGAAATGGCGCAAAACAGCTACTATATCATCGGGGATTGCTACCTGAAGAACGGCGAAAAGACGACAGCCGCCCAAAGTTTTTTGGAAGCGTCCAAATCTGATTTTTCTTTGGACATTAAGGAAGATGCGCTCTACAATTATGCAAAATTGCAATATGAGACGTCCAACAGTCCTTTTAACACCGCCATCAAAGCGTTAGAGCAATACATTAATGACTACCCGAACTCTTCCCGCACGGAAGAGGCCATTTCGTACCTTTCGAAAATATATCTCTCTACCAAGAATTATCAGGGCGCGATTGTATCATTAGAGAAACTGCAATCGAAGAGTCCGACCTTGCTTCGCGCCTACCAAAGATGTACGCACTTCCGGGCGCTTGAGCTGATCAACAACAAGTATTACCGGGAAGCGCTGACACTCATAGAAAAATCAATGAGATATCCGATGAATGTCATTACCCATACCTCGAACTTATATTGGAAAGCAGAAACAGAATATCGTCTAGAAAACTATCAAAAATCCTATTACGCATTCCAATCGTATTACAAAAATCAGAATAGTCCCAAGGATCCGAACTATTCCAACTCCTATTACTCTTACGGATATGCAGCATTGAAAATTAAGAAATACAAAGATGCGGAGCAGGCGTTTGCCACCTTCCTGAAGCAAGAATCAACGGCACAATCCTTAGACCTTCAGGCAGATGCCACCGCACGGCTTGCAGACAGTTATTTCATGCAGAAAGATTTGAAAAAGGCCATTGCCACTTATGAAGCATGTGAGAATTTGAAACAACCCAATTTTGATTATGCCATTTACCAACAATCAAAATGTTACGGCTACCTGAACAACGACAGTAAAAGAGTAGAGACGCTGGAACGTTTGGTCCTGTTGTGTCCGAAGTCGAGTTATTGCGATGACGCCGAATACGATTTGGCCACAAGCTACCACACACGCAACGACTACGCAACATCTATCACTGCCTATCGCAATTTCATAGCCAAATACCCGAAAAGCCCGTACATTCGTCAGGCATACAACAAATTAGCCCAATCGTATCTCAACACACAGGATATTGAATCCTCGGTAAAGACTTTCAAATATGTATTTGAAACTTACCCGGGTTCGGGCGAAGCAAAAGATGCTTTGGCCAACTTGGAATATATATATACCGAACTCGGGACAACCGGCGAATTTTTTGATTACATAAAAAATAAAGGCAACATCAACATCAGTGTCGAGAAACAAGATTCCACCGCCTACAAGTCGGCCGAGAACAAGTATTTGAGAGGCAATTGCGAAGCGGCCATCAAAGGATTTGAGAGCTACTTGCAAACGTTCCCCAACGGCTTATTTGCCGCCAAAGCCTATTTCAACAAAGCAGAATGTTTGTACGGCATGAACAGTTTTGATGCGGCACTCGCAGACTATGAAGTGCTTATCAACAAATACAACACCAAGGATAATGAAACGGCACTTCGGAAGTCGGCCATTATTTTGTACAACAAAAAAGAGTATGAAAAAGCATTGACCTACTTTAGTCAATTGGCAGAAATTGCATCATCTGAAAACACCACCCTGATTGCCTACTCGGGGATCATGCGTTCGGCATACGAAGTGAAGAAATACTCGATTGCCCACAAGGCGGCGGAAGTAATTCTCTATCAACTGCAAGCCGATGAAGAGTTAAAGAACGAGTCCCTATTCATTGCCGGGATGACGGCCTATCAGATGAATGAATTGGATATTGCAAAAATAAACCTGACAACATTGGCGAAAAAGAGCAATAGTGACATGGCAGCCGAGGCGGCCTACTACACAGCGCTTATTGCATTTAAAAATAATGACTTGAAAGAGTGTGAGAGAATCATCAATGAAATCCTGGCGGCCAATTACAGTTCCGAATATTGGTATGCCAGTACCTTTATTTTATACGGAGATTTATATGCAGCCAAGGGAAATCTCTTCCAGGCGAAACACACCTACCAGAGCATTGTGGACAACTATGCGGGGGAAGATTTAAAAGCAGTAGCGCAGGGAAAAATCGATGTCATTGTAGCCGCAGAAGAAGCCGCACAACCCAAGCCCCAAGAAGAAGGAACGACCGAACCCGTTACCCCCAATACTGAAGAAGAATAATAGCCATTGAACCAACATCAATAAAGAAGAAAGACATGAAAAAATATTTAATTTCCGCATACATCATAGGAATAATGTTCGGCGGTTTACAAGCACAGGTTGTGGACACGGCCTATTTTCAACTCAATTATGTTCCCCATTTGCTCAATTTTGAAAAAATAAGCACTCCGGCCACCATCATCGACACGGTTCAAGAGAAAGTAGCTTTCGACTATTATATTACTCCGCAAAAGGTCGATGTTACCTTTAGCCCCAGCCCGATTAAAGCAATGAAAATTGCCCCCGAACCGATGAAAAGACTATACAGAAATTTTATCAAAGTTGGTTTCGGATATCCACTTACCCCACTCGCAGAACTTTCCATTCACAATGGAAGCAACAAGAAAAACTCCTTTGGTCTCAACATTCATCACTTCTCTTCGTGGGCACAACCCATCGGTAAAACTATGAAACAGTACACCTACTACCCTACCAGCGACACCAAATCGGAATTTTTCTTCTCCCGTTTTTTCAAAAAACAGACTTTATACTCTTCGATTGGATATAACCATCAATCTGCCCGTTATTACGGATTTAAAATAGCCGAAACTCCACTCCCGACTTATTACAGCGGCGACTTGTATGAAGACTCGTTGAAAACACACTTTCACCATGTACGGGCAGAAATAGGACTCCGATCCAATTACAATTTGGACGAGCGGGCGCTGAAGCAGGATGTCCGCATCAATTACGACGGAATCTTCACCCGCCATCATGATATGGAAAATCATATCGGTTTAACCTCATTCTTTGCCTACGACGCACGGTGGCTTAAAATTTCGGGCAGTCAACTCTACCGACTAAACCTCAACTTCGACTACTACAACAACAAATACGGACCAATCGGAGACAGTTTGCTTCCCTCAAGTCACGCACTGCTTTTCAACCCCGAAATCTATGCGCATTGGACCTTTAATGAATATCACATCTTAGTCGGATTGGGAACTGCGATTGGTTCAAAGACAAACCAAGATAAAGTAGATTTCGCCATATATCCGTTGGGAGAAATCCAATTAGGACTCATCCGCGGTATTTTAAGCATTTATGCAGGCGTCAACGGAAACCTTGTGTATAATTCGTATGAAAAGCTGTTGTATGAAAACCCATTCATCAAGCCGCAACTCACGGATACGCGATACACCAAAAATTGGATTCATATATACGGAGGCATCAAAGGAAATTTGGTTAAAAAACTCAACTACAATGTTTTTGCTGAATACACGTATGCGCAGAATATGCTATTTTATGTTCAGGACACATCGGCAATCTTACACAATCAATTTGATGTCGTATACGATGACGGAGGATATTTACACGTAGGACTCAACATGAATTGGGAAGTGATGAATCAATTACATCTTTCTTTGGACGGCGACTATTGGTTGTATCACCTCAACACCATCCAAAAACCTTGGTACAAGCCCGCTCTTGAATTCGGATTCAGCGGAAAATACTTCTTCAAAGACTTTTTGGTTTTCAATGCCAACTTCGATCTCGGCTTTGGACGTTGGGCTTGGGCACTTGATCCGGAGACCTCCACCACCTACGAAGCACAGCTGATGAAACCAATTCTTGATTTCGGTATCGGAGCAGAATGGCTCATCAACAAGCAATTTACAGCATTCTTGAATGTACACAACATTGCCGGACAATATTATGCCAAATACTACGATTATCGCAGCTTCGGAATTAATGTTTTGGCCGGAGTAACTTACTCATTTGGAGAACAAAGCTTAAAGAAAGGTAAAAAGAGATAATCATTTTGAATGGCAGTCGAATAACTTTTTTTAAAGTTTAGATAAAAAAGTTATTGTCGATAAAAAAAATATTGTATTTTTGCAACCGCAATTCTTTAGAGGAAAAGCAGGTCCCTTAGCTCAGCTGGTTAGAGCACCTGACTCATAATCAGGGGGTCCTTGGTTCGAGCCCAAGAGGGACCACA
>CAZWCI010000123.1:0-5252 GCA_964632815.1 uncultured Lentimicrobiaceae bacterium
CTCGTAAAGCATTGCCGACGGAGCAAATTCCCCTTCCGCGGCGCGGAAGGGGTGGCCTTCGGCGACAGAACTATCTTAAAAATTAGCCAATTGCTATGCGTCGCCGAAGGACGGGGTAGGTAAAATGGGGCGTGTGCCATATTGGTTATACTCAAGGTCGTACCTTCTTTTCTCGGCACTTATTTTCGCGGACACCAATAAATCACCCTACCATCCGCCACGAAGCACGTGCGTAGGCCCGGCAAAAGATATCAATGAAGAATCATATCTCCTACCCCGTCCTTCGGCGACGCTTCTGTTGTGCTGATTTACAACTATTCTTGTCGCCGAAGTCCACCCCTTCCGCGCGCGGAAGGGGAATTTACTCCATCGGCAATGTTCTGCGAACTTGCCGGGGAATCAAAGTACCAACGGCGTAGCCGACACGCCCTGATAAAAATCATGAGGATGATTCAAAAAAAAAGAGGATGTCCTTTGCAGAACACCCTCTTTGGTTTATGATTTTCGTAGTCTCCTTTACAAGACTATTCTTTGATACATCTTACGCTGTAACCGTTGTGACGACTCGAGCTGATTAAGGTTGCATCCGGACAGCTATAGGTCATTTCGCAGTTCAATGCTTCCATAATCGTAGTCTCTTGACTTGACCAGAAGTAGCCGTTACCGATTAAGTTGTAGAACTCACCGGCTGCTGCGTTGTAGTAACCGCCAGGAAGTGCTGTGAAGCCCGTTCCGTTCGTACCGTTCGAGTACAACCAGCCTGACGGAGACATCAAGTTAGACAAGCCATAGCTGTACAAGTTCAGATAATCCTGATCGCTCGGCAAGTACCAACCTGCAGGACATGCTCCCGTGATGTGGTTGTCGCTGTTCAAGCATGGATTTCCGGTTGAACCTTCCGGCAAACCTACTGCTGAGTACCAGCTGTACAATCTGCCGTATGTATTTACATTGGCTACTGTATCAGGATACAATGCTGCGTAGTATGCTAACGCTACTGCAATCGGACTGTTACTCAAGCCACAAGTTGTGTCCGAATAGGTCGTCGAGGCCAAGTTTTCAGCCATCCAGCAGTCGCAGCCGATACGTACCGTGTTGTATACATTTCCTTCGGCATCCGTTACCGTGTACATCGAGCCGTTTTCAAATCCGCACGGCGGATATGCAATCGTTACTAATTGTGTACATGTTCTCGGAACTCCGCAGAAGTATTCTATCGTCCACGTAATCGTGTAAGTAGAATCCACTACATATACGGCAGGACCGTCATGGTACATCGTATCTACATAGTGTTGTAACCATGGGTCGAAGGTCGGTACCGGGAAGATTACGTCGCTTGCCGGCATGGTGCATACACCGTAAGGAGCGATGTTAATCGTATCGTTCGGACAATAAGCCGGGAAGGATGAGCCGGAGCTACCGATGAATAAGTACATCGTTACCGTACTGTCACAACCGTTAACCGATTGATATACGTAGCTTACCGTGTCATTAGCAGTGTACAATACATTGTTGCCTGCTGTCCAGCGGAATGAGTCGCATGATACCTGGATGAACGAAGTTGCGATTTCTGCAGGTTCCGTTATCGTAATCGATATCGTTGCCGTACAGCCGTTTTCATCCGTTACTGATGCTTCGTAAACTCCTGCTAACAGGTTCGTTGCGATAGTATCAGTTGATATAATATTAGCATTTCCATCTGTCCATTGATAATCAAATGTAGTATTACCACCCAATGCCAATACCGTTGAACTACCCGTTGCAGTTTGATAACACAATGCATCGCTGTGTGCAATTTCGCTTATGTGTAAGGAATCCGGTTGTACAATCGTTCCTTGTGCACTTGCAGTACATCCTGCTGCATCCGTAATCAAAGCCGTATAAGTTCCCGGTACTAAGCCCGTGAATGGAACTAAAGCGGTTACTGTAGTAGCAATTGCACCCGTTGACAATAAAACATCATACGGCATATTGCCACCGGTCACAGCCAAGGTCATGACACCATCACCCACATTGTAACAGCTTACCGGAGTAATCTGTACTTGAGAAATCATCGTGTCGGTCGGAATCGTCAAATCCAATACATGGATTAAACTGTCGCAACCTACTACGTTGAATACCGTGTCATAATATACACCTTGTGCGGTTAACGTTCTGCTTACATTTTCAAGAGTTGTCCATACGTAAGTAGAGCCGTTTTGTCCACCGCAAAGCGTTACCGCTGTCGTGTCATATACCGGATTGTAGATAGTCAATGTCAAGAATACTGTACTGTCGCAACCATCCACTGTAGCATTCTGATAAGTATATACATACTCACCGGATTGTGTGTAGGTTTGGTTGGTAGCACCTGTCCATGTGTAGCTGTAACATCCGTAGTCGCTGATGTAGCTCTTCACAGAATCAGGTTGTGTCAACGTAACACTGTTCGTTGTCGTACAACCGTTAACGTCTGTAATGGTCACATGGTATGTACCGGCAGCAAGAGAAGATGCTGCAGCACCAGTAGATACTGTTACATATGAACTATTCGTCCAGTCGTATGAATATGGAGTTGTACCACCATTCGGCAATACTTCTGCAGAACCGCTATAGGTTCCGTAGCATGCTGCATCTATAGCAGATATTATGGATGATGTCAATACTACAGGTTCGTAAACATCTATCGTATCAGAGATCGTACAGATACTGTCTTGCAATACTACAACATAGGTACCTGCCGGCAGATCGGTATAGATATAGGATTCTCCTACACCAATCGTATCAATTGAAAGAGGAATAGCCGGATCGTTTATAGACGACATGGTAACAACATATTTTCCCGGAGTAAAGAAACCATTCATTAATCCTTGATTATCAGGAGAAGGAGGAGGTGAAGGCATAAACTGACTAAACGGAACTCCATCCATTCCTCTGACAGTTATTCTTCCGTTACTATCACCATTACATAATACACTGTCCACTTGAATATCCATATTCAATGCTACAACAGGCAATAACAGGTGTAAAGTAACAATACTGTCGCAACCATGGGATGTTCCACCGAAGATAGTATCTACATAATCTCCCGAAGTGGTGTAGGTTTCGCCATTCAACGACCATGTGTAAGTCGGTTCACAAGCGTTATCCCACATTTCGCCGGTTTGATTATGATATACCGTCAAGTTCAGGTGTACCAAACTGTCACAACCATTCATGGAGGTGAACAATTGTGTATAGATACCATCCGTTGTATAGGTTTGGCTATTCCAGGTATAACTGTTGCATGCAACGTCACTGATGTTCATCACGATCGAATCAGGTGCCGTTAACATAATAGCATCTTGTACCGGACCGCAATTATAATCATCCGTTACACTTACTGTGTAAAGAATACCGGGAGCCATATCTGTCAAAGTCGTATCATCTACAGCAATAATGTTATTGGCTGAATCTCTCCATACAATGTCATAAGGAGCTGTTCCACCACTAATCGTTACCGTTGCGGTTCCATCCGTGCTTTCTACACAGCTGATAGCCGTTGTGCCGGTAATAGATGCTGTCAATAATTGTGGTTCGGTGATCGTTACATAATCTTCAAATCCGCATTGACCATCGATGATGACAACTTTATAGGTGCCGGCAAATAAATTAGCGAATAATACTGCATTATTGCTCAACACTTGTTGCGTATCGCCAACCAATACATCCAATGAATTATATAACTCGATCGTATAGAGACCGGAGCCCATGCTCGGAATTACCTCTAATGAACCGCTAGCTGTACCGTAGCAAGTAGCGTTGATCGGCAATAATTGAGCCGTAACTACTGTATCAGGTGCTACTAACGTAATAGAATCCGTAGCTACACATCCCGTTGCTCTCGTAGTTACATTTACTGTATAGGTACCAACGCCTTGATACATGATACGGAATGAATTGCTAATAACTTCGCCTTGGCCGTCTGTCCATACAAAACTATATAATGGAAGATCTGGTTGGCCTCCCGGAAGTACTACATTAGCAAAGCCGTCTGTAGCAGCCTGACAACTCGGGCCTTGACCTGCAATCGTAAATACCGGTAACGGTTTCACTTCGAATTGTCCAACAGCTGTTGTCGTTTCACAATTACCAATAGTAGTTACCGTATAGTGATATACACCTACAGGAGCTGTTCCTGTCATCGTCAATGTATCACCGCTTACGATCATCTGTACATTGGCCGGTACAATATCCCAGCTTACGCTTACGGAATCTGCGCCATTACCAAATACATATTCGATCGGAGTGAGTTGATCCGAATAACAGATGGTCTGATTATCCGTAGCTTGTGTTTGTAATACTAAAGTATGAGCTGACAACAGAGTCAATACTGCTGAGTCGTATGCTACCGGACAGGTTGGATTACCCGTCGTTAAGCTTACAATCAAGTTCAAGGTATCGAAGCTCTTATCGAAGTCTGTAAATTTAGCATTGGCGTAATTAACAGTACCTGTCATTTCGTAGGTAGCTGCATAATTATTCAAGAATCCGAATGCATCGTTGATTGATGTATAACCTGCTTCGCCTTCAACTTGATATTGCCATCCGATTACCGGAGCATCTTGTTCGGTGAAGTCAACTGCAAAATTAGCATCTTCAATCATACATACCGTAGTATCTGAAAGAGTGAGCCATGGGTTTGCACGTACCGTGTACACTTCCTGTACTTCTGCCGTACCTGACCAAATCGTATCGGTTACACCCAGTGTGTCGGTGGTAATCGAGGAGATGTAAGCTACACGCAGAGATACCGTGATTACGTCACCTGTCTCGGTTGTATAACTGTTGTCCGGCGTGTTATTCACTGAAATCTCAGGAGTAGCCGTGCCGGCAAGAATAGTCCAGCCATTGGTGATCGTAGTATCTTGTAATTGATATTCATACATCCATTCGTAGCGATTCGCTGACGGATCGAAGCCGCGGATAGAGATGTCATTCATCACCAAACCGGTGTTGGTATGACATACTTCGCCGGCTACGATCGTAGGTGTATGTGCTAAGGAATCTGAAGAACCGGTTATCGTAAAGACATATTCTCTCAATAATGATTCTCCATCACAAGTAGTGTCATGACGCATCAATACCACATTCTGTCCGATGGACAAGTCTGTTGTATCGATTACGATCGGAGTAGAGGTCGGATCCCATACAATCCATTCACCGCCGTTAATACTGTATTCAAAACCGCAGGTGTCGCTTACATATTTAGCTACACGCGGATCTGACAATAC
>CAZWCI010000124.1:0-5225 GCA_964632815.1 uncultured Lentimicrobiaceae bacterium
ATAATCCGGACGATAAATACGATTGCGATAACTGAATCCCAAATTATGGCTTTTGGGTAAATGATAACTCAATTCAAAAGAGGGAAATAAATCAAAATAGCGTTGTTGGTTTTTCTCTCCTGTAGTAAACAATAAACCCTCCAAAAATGAATACTCGGCACGCAACCCTGCTTGGATATCTAGTATGGAAGACGGAGAGGTATTAAACTGAATGTATGCGGCATTTATATTTTCTCTATATCGGAATTTATTGGATTGTGCTTCAATCAGTGTTGTGTTTATATAGTTATCGCTTCTATTTTGGTTATATATATAGCTTGATTTAATCCCCAATTCAAATTTTATGTCATCCCCGATAGGGTGCTCATAATCAATTTGGGTAGTTAAGACTTGCATATTATTTGGTCCGGATAAACTTTTTAAAAGATGAGCCGCTGAAAGGGAGGTAAAATCTCCTTGATAAAAGTTTAAATTGCTTTCGATTGAGTTGCTTCCTCCGTTTAAAGCGTATATAACATTGGTGTATAATGTTTTTCCTGTCGTATCAAACTCATGTTTGAAATCAAGATTGAAGGTATGGTTAGTAGAATTGTATATATTTTTTGAGAAACGACTGTAAGACGAATCAGGGAGGGTATTTCTATATATACGTACAAATGTATTTGAATTCCAGTCGGCAATACTATAATTTCCACGGTAGGAAAAGCCGATGGTATTTTTATCGTCAATATAATAGTCTGCTCCGAAACTATAGCCATGGGATTGCCAGTTGGAGGAGTCACACCAAAATTCGTTATCTTTCTCATTGCTTACGATACGGGTAGTTACATCCCTGAAAGTACTGATTTCTTCACTTTTTCCACCACTTTTTCCTTTAAAATTCATATAGTAATAACTACCGGAGAGCACAATCTTTCCCAAACGTGCTGTTATGTTGAATCCCTCATTATGTTGAAAAGAACCAGAGTAGCCGCCTGCAGCAAAAACGGAGCCATTGATACCCCGATTTTGATCTTTTTTGGTTACAATATTTATAATACCACCGGTTCCTGCTGCATCATAACGTGCAGATGGATTTTTGATTACTTCAATTTTGTCAATCGAAGATGCAGGCATGGTTTTCAATAGGTTGGTTAAATCATCTCCGGATAGATAAGTGGGTTTGTCATCAATCATAATCATAATCCCTGATTTTCCCAATACGGAAATATTGTCGTTCTGGTCAACGGTAACGGAAGGCATTTTTCGGAGTAACTCCAAAACATTGTCCCCTGCAGCATTGGGTTGTGATTCGACATTCATAATCATTGTCCCTTGCTTCTCTTCAAATAAAGGTTTCTTATAGGTAATCTCCGCCGCATTCAGTGCAGCAACCGATATTTTCAGTTTAATAATATCAAACTGAATTTTACTTTTTTCGGAACTGATTGTAAAGGGGGAACTAAACCACTCTTCATATCCTATGAGTGCTATTTTGAGCAAGTACTTCCCATGAGGGATCCCGGCAATTTCAAAAGAACCACTTTGTTCGGTGATGGCACCTTTAATTAATAAGCTGTCTGTTGCATTGAGTAGCATTACTCCTGCATAGGCAATTGGCGTTCCCTGACGGTCATCTTGTACAACTCCGGATACGCTACCGCGTTGTGAATATCCCATATTACAGATGAGGATAACACAAATGAGCGAAATAAAAGACCTCATAAATGTTAATTATTAATAGCCGAAAATGTCTTCTAAAGTTAGTTTGTTTACTTTGCCGAAATCTTTCGTAAGAGCATCAAAATCTACATCCGATTCATTCGATAATATCATATATGTCTTAGGTTTATTTTTGATGTATTGATGATTGAACCCCACGATATCTTCGATTGTAAATTGATCTATGGAATTGTAAAAATCTTTTCTGTAATCATAATCGTATCCTAATTCGCGATTTTTTATAAAAGTGTTGAGAATAGACATTTTAGTAATTCTGCTGGTAGCAATTGAAATTTTTGCGCCCTCTTTGGCCAGTTCAAATGCGTTTTGTGAAACGGGCATTTCGTTAAAGAGTTCGTTAAAAGCGGTGAAAGCATCTTTGATTTTGTCATTTTGAGTGGCAATAAATGCATAATTATACATATACTCGTCCTGCTCGGAAGGAATGATGTATCTGGATTGGGCGGAGTAGGCGAGGGAACGTTTTTCACGCATCTCTTGGAAAACAATAGCATTCATACCTCCTCCGAAGTATTGGTTATACATGCTGATGAGCGGATAGAGTTGTTTGTCAAAATTTCCTCCTCTGGAATAAGTTACTAATCGTGCTTGTTTGGCTTGGTAGGGGGCAAAAAAGATGCTGTTTTCCGTAACCTCTTTGAGCGGGAATTTACGCTCCGGAGCAGGTTGCATAAATGTAGCTGGCTTTTGATAATGTTTTGCCAACGTTTGTTTCAAATTTTCCACTGATGCCGGTCCGTAATACAAAATCTCCGGTTCATAACTCATTAACTGTTTGACTACATTGATTAATTCGGTTCCCGTTAATGCCCTTAGTTGGGCTTCCGTAAACGAATAAGCGGAAAGTTCCGGTCCGTATTCACAGTATGCCACCAATGCACTTAAGATAGAATTTTGGTTGCTCTTGGCATCATTGCGCTGTTTAAGAATATCATTGATTAAGTTCTCTAAAGCTGTTTCGTCTGCCAGTGCTCCGTTGAGTAAATCCATGGTTAAACTTAACGCTTTTTCGTAATTTTCACTTAATCCCGATAAAGTAATCTGACTATAATCATCGGAACTGTAAAAATTTAAATTGCAGGCAATACGATAGAACTCTTCTTTGAATTGAGCCGCCGTGAATTGAGCCGTTCCCAAATAATCAAAATACATTGTAGCAATAGGAAGTCTTAAGTCGTTTAATTCCCCTGCATTGAAACGAAATTTAAGTTCAAAGGTGCTATTTTCAACATTTTTCAGACAATACATCTTGATCCCATCCCAGTCTGCGAAGGTAATCTCTTTTTGAAAATCTGCAAATACTGGTTCAATTTCTCCTGTTCTGTTTTCTTGGATGGTCTTAAAAAAATTAGATTCACTTTCTCTATTTACATAGATGGGTGTGATCGCCGGTTTGGAAACTTTTTCTACTTCTGCCGGTGTTCCCTGACGTTTGTAGATGACTA
Source organism: uncultured Lentimicrobiaceae bacterium (assembly GCA_964632815.1). Taxonomy (GTDB): domain Bacteria; phylum Bacteroidota; class Bacteroidia; order Bacteroidales; family WCHB1-69; genus DUOL01. Next base: position 3,168 of record CAZWCI010000124.1, read on the forward strand.
CATAATTATTTTGGAAGTGTTTATTGGCAAACTTGATGATATCTTCGCGTGTGATTTGACTATAATTTTCGATAGATTTACAAGCTTCGTACCATGGAATATTATTCATAAAAGCACGGGCCATCCACATGGCTCTTGCTTGGTTGTTTTCCAATTGACGCATCTCGCTTAGCTTCATATTGTTGAGGGCTGCCTGCAAAAGATTATTGTCAAATTTTCCTTCTTTTATTGCTTCTATCTGAGCCAATAACAGATCTTTAACCTCTTCAACCGTTTGTCCCGTTTTCGGAACACCACTCATAATATAAGAAGAGTTGTCGCACAGTACATACGGATAGGCAGTTGCACTATATACTGCTTGTTTTTGATTCAAATTCAAATCGATTAATCCGGATTTTCCATTAGACATGATATGGTCCAGCATGTTGAGGATATATATCTCTTTTGAATTTGCAGGTTCTCCGATACGAAAACCTACTCTTACAAATTCTGCTTCTAATCCTGTAACTTCTTTAATAATAGGTTCTTTTATTGGAACTTCCGGTGTGATTTTAAAATCAGGGAGCGGTTTGGTCTGAAGTTTACCGAAATGTTTGTCAATGATTTGGATGGCTTGATCCATATCGAAATCTCCCGATAAGCAAATGGCCATATTATTGGGCACATAGTACTTGTCGTAAAATTCACGGATATTTTTCATGGAAGGATTTTTCAAGTGTTCGGCTTCTCCCAGAGTAGTTTGTTGTCCGTAAGGATGATTCGGGTATAATGCAGCCAGCATGGCTTCATTCACTTTACGGCTGTCGTTGGTGAGCGACATATTTTTTTCTTCATATACAGTTTCCAATTCCGTATGGAAAAGTCGTAATACCGGTTGTTTGAATCGTTCTGCCTGAATCATGGCCCAATTTTCCAGCTGATTGGAAGGAATATTCTCAATATAGATGGTATAATCATTAGAAGTTCCGGCATTAGTGCCTTGAGAACCAATATACTTCATCATTTTGTCGTATTCGTTCGGGATAGCATACTTACTTGCTTCGTAGGAAAGACTGTCAATCTGATGATACAGTTGGTTGCGAATTTCCTGATCGGTTTCTGTACGATACACTTCAAATAATTCTTCAATTTGTGCGATAAGGACTTTTTCCTTTTCCCAATCGGTCGTACCGAAATTAGGGGTTCCTTTAAACATCATGTGTTCGAAATAGTGTGCTAAACCCGTTGTCTCTTTGGGATCATTTTTGCTGCCTACTTTTACGGGAATATAACACTGAATGCGGGGGGCATCTTTATAAACTGTAAGATATACTTGTAATCCGTTGTCAAGAGTGTATACACGTGCATGGAGCGGATCATCAGGGACCACCATCCATCGATATTCTTTCTCTTGGGCGTAGAAGTTTCCGGTAATGAAAATAGCCAAAAGAATCAAAAGTAAAGCTTTAAGTTTATTCATTTTATTCAAAATTTGTTAAAAATAATATGCCGCAAATGTACAAAATAATACTTTTTCTTTTACAGAAAATTTAATATTTTTTCGTAAAAAGAATAGAAAAATACAAGGTAAATTATTGAGATTCGTTATATGACAAATTTACCCGATTTTTATTCATATTCGATGACAAAATCCCACATATATTCCATTTCAGGGGGACACTCGATGTTAATATAATCTACATCGCAATCCCACTCCAAATTTCCATTTTCGTCGATCAAATAATTAGTACAAGGTTCTGTAACACCTGCTCCTAAACGCCAATAGACCAAAGCAGTTTTGTCGCTTGTGATGTTTATGCCGCTGATACGTTCTCCTTCACTAGCCATTTCAAAGCGATTCAGGTCATTTAGATAATGGTTCCCGTCCGGGCCGAAGTAGTTGGTTTTTGCCCATAAAGTATCTGCTTCGTCACAAAAATCAGTCCAACTTCCCATGGTTTCAAGCAATTCATAAACAACAGTGGAATCTGAAATCTGCCGTGTGATACGATAGAATACGTTCCGAAATGTTATTTTAACGCTTTTATAGTTTCCCACAGGAATTTGTTGCGAAGGAAA
>CAZWCI010000125.1:0-5212 GCA_964632815.1 uncultured Lentimicrobiaceae bacterium
TTCAACTTCAGAGGACAAATTCTGAATACTATAGGTATATACTATGATTCATTGATTTCAACTTATGGCTGTGATAGTATTTACAAACTTAACCTTTACACAAAACCTTCATATCTTTTCATCCAATATGATACAATTTGTGATAATCAATCTGTTAATTTTAGAGGAAGAACTTTAAATCAAGCGGGAATCTATTATGATAGTTTGCTATCTTCGCTAAATTGTGACAGTGTATATCAGTTGAACTTACATGTTTTCCCAACGCACTTATTCCACAACCATGTAGATATTTGCGATAATGGAAGTTATAATTTCAGAGGAAGAATTTTAACTGAAGCTGGAATCTACTATGATAGTTTAACTTCTTCTCATGGATGTGATAGTGTTTATCAATTAACCTTAAATATTGTCTCAACATATATTTTTGTTGATAGTGCGGCAATATGTGATAATCAATTTTACAATTTCAGAGGAAGAATTTTAAATCAAGCAGGTATATATGATGATAGTTTGCAATCATCCTCTAGTTGTGATAGTATTTACAGATTAATATTAACAGTTAATCCAACATTCTTTTTTGAAAATACAATCACAATTTGTGATAACCAAAATTATAATTTTAATGGGCGAGTCCTCTCTCAACCCGGAATTTATTATGATTCATTATTGACCACTGTTGGTTGCGATAGTGTTTATAAACTTAATCTATTCGTAAATCCGACTTATATATTTGAATCTTTTGATACAATTTGCGATAATCAGTCGTTTAATTTCCGGGGGCAAATACTTACCCAATCCGGAGTTTATTTCGATTCGCTGCTTTCTTCATTGGGCTGTGATAGTGTGTATAAACTCAATTTGCACGTGAATCCAACGTATTTATTGGAATCTTTTGATACAATCTGTGATAATCAGTCTTATAATTTCCGCGGACAAGTGTTCACCCAACCCGGAACTTACTTCGATTCGCTACTCACGTTAAGAGGATGCGACAGCGTTTATAAACTCAATTTGCACGTGAATCCAACTTATCTATTTGAATCTTTTGATACAATTTGCGACAATCAATCCTTTAATTTCCGGGGACAAATACTCTCCCAATCCGGAATTTACTTCGATTCACTACTCACGTTAAGAGGATGTGATAGTGTATATAAACTTAATCTACACATAAATCCGACGTATTTATTGGAGTCTTTCGATACAATTTGCGATAATCAGTCTTATAATTTCCGCGGGCAAATACTCTCCCAACCAGGAGTTTACTTCGATTCGCTACTTTCTTCATTGGGCTGTGATAGTGTGTATAAACTCAATTTGCACGTGAATCCAACGTATTTATTGGAATCTTTTGATACAATCTGTGATAATCAGTCTTATAATTTCCGCGGACAAGTGTTCACCCAACCCGGAACTTACTTCGATTCGCTACTCACGTTAAGAGGATGCGACAGCGTTTATAAACTCAATTTGCACGTGAATCCAACTTATCTATTTGAATCTTTTGATACAATTTGCGACAATCAATCCTTTAATTTCCGGGGACAAGTGCTTACCCAACCCGGAATCTATTTCGATTCACTGCTCACTTTAAGAGGTTGTGACAGTGTGTATAAACTTAATCTGCACGTTAATCCAACTTATTTATTGGAATCTTTTGATACAATTTGTGATAATCAGTCTTATAACTTCCGCGGGCAAATAATCACTCAACCCGGAACTTACTTCGATTCACTGCTCACTTTAAGAGGTTGTGACAGTGTGTATAAACTCAATCTGCATGTGAATCCGACTTATCTATTCGAATTTTTTGATACAATCTGCGACAATCAGTCGTTCAATTTCCGGGGGCAAGTGCTTACCCAACCCGGAACTTACTTCGATTCATTGCTCACGATAAGAGGCTGTGACAGCGTTTACAAACTTAATTTGCATGTTAATCCGACTTATCTATTTGAATCTTTTGATACGATTTGTGATGATCAATCCTTTAATTTCCGGGGACAAGTGCTTACCCAAACTGGAATCTATTTCGATTCGTTGCTTACGTTAAGAGGCTGTGATAGTGTGTATAAATTGAATCTACAGGTAAATCCAACGTATCTATTGGAGTCTTCGGTAACCATCTGCAATAACCAAACCTATAATTTCCGCGGACAAATAATTTCACAACCTGGGGTTTACTTCGATTCGCTCATTGCCTCAACCGGTTGCGATAGTATCTATAAGCTTAATCTGTTCTCCGTAGCTGCATACCTCATGGAAGATACAATCGCCATTTGCGATAATCAGTCTTATAATTTCCGTGGACAAGTGCTTACTCAACCGGGAATTTATTTCGATTCGCTGTTGACCGCCTCTGGTTGTGACAGTGTATATAAACTTAATCTACATATCAACCCGACTTATCTCTTAGAATCCTTTGATACAATTTGCGATAATCAGTCTTATAACTTCCGCGGGCAAATACTTAACCAACCGGGAATTTACTTCGATTCACTGCTTTCTTCATTGGGTTGTGATAGTGTGTATAAACTTAATCTGCATGTGAATCCGACTTATCTATTAGAATCTTTCGATACAATTTGCGATAATCAGTCGTTCAATTTCCGCAGACAAGTACTCACACAACCCGGAATTTACTTCGATTCGCTACTTTCCTCATTAGGTTGTGATAGTGTGTATAAACTAAATCTACATGTAAATCCGACTTATTTCTTCGAATCTTTTGATACAATCTGCGACAATCAGTCTTATAATTTCCGCGGGCAAGTATTTACCCAACCGGGAATTTACTTCGATTCACTACTCACGTTAAGAGGTTGTGATAGTGTCTACAAACTTAATTTGCATGTAAATTCGACTTATCTATTAGAATCTTTCGATACAATTTGCGATAATCAGTCGTTCAATTTCCGCGGGCAAGTTCTTACCCAACCCGGAATTTACTTCGATTCGCTAATTTCTTCATTGGGTTGTGATAGTGTATATAAATTCAATTTGCACGTGAATCCAACGTATCTATTGGAATCTTCGGTGACTATTTGCGATAACCAAACCTATAATTTTAGAGGGCAAATAATTTCACAACCGGGAGTTTACTTCGACTCGCTCATTGCCTCAACTGGTTGCGATAGTATCTATAAGCTTAATCTGTTCTCCGTGGCTGCATACCTCATCGAGGATACAATCGCCATCTGCGATAATCAGTCTTATAATTTCCGTGGGCAAGTGCTTACACAACCGGGAATTTACTTCGATTCGCTGTTGACCGCCTCTGGTTGTGATAGTGTATATAAACTTAATCTACATATCAACCCGACTTATCTCTTAGAATCCTTTGATACAATTTGTGATAATCAGTCTTATAACTTCCGCGGGCAAATGCTCACCCAACCAGGAATTTACTTCGATTCACTGCTTTCTTCATTGGGTTGTGACAGTGTGTATAAACTTAATCTACACGTGAATCCGACTTATCTATTCGAATCCTTCGATACAATTTGCGATAATCAGTCTTATAATTTCCGTGGGCAAATACTCACTCAACCCGGAATTTACTTCGATTCGCTACTTTCTTCATTAGGTTGTGATAGTGTTTATAAACTAAATCTGCACGTAAATCCAACTTATTTACTGGAGTCCTTCGATACAATCTGCGACAATCAATCTTTTAATTTCCGCGGACAAATACTTATCCAACCCGGAATTTACTTCGATTCACTACTCACGTTAAGAGGTTGTGATAGTGTATATAAACTTAATTTGCATGTAAACCCGACTTATTTCTTCGAGACTTTTGATACCATTTGCGATAACCAATCCTATAACTTCCGCGGACAAATACTCACCCAAGCCGGAATTTACTTCGATTCACTCCTCACGTTAAAAGGTTGTGATAGTGTATATAAACTTAATCTGCACGTGAATCCAACGTATCTATTGGAATCTTCGGTAACCATCTGCGATAACCAAACCTATAATTTTAGGGGACAAATACTTTCACAACCTGGGGTTTACTTCGATTCACTCATTGCCTCAACCGGTTGCGATAGTGTATATAAGCTTAATCTGTTCTCCGTGGCTGCATACCTCATCGAGGATACAATCGCCATCTGCGATAATCAGTCTTATAATTTCCGTGGGCAAGTGCTTACACAACCGGGAATTTACTTCGATTCGCTATTGACATCCTCAGGCTGCGATAGTGTTTATAAGTTGAATCTATATGTAAATCCAACCTATTTCTTCGAATCCTTCGATACTATTTGTGATAATCAATCTTTTAATTTCCGCGGACAAGTGCTTAACCAAACCGGAACTTATTTCGATTCTCTGCTCACCTTAAGAGGTTGCGATAGTGTCTATAAACTGAATCTACACGTAAATCCGACTTATATCTTCGAATCTTTCGATACGATTTGTGATAACCAAACTTATAATTTCCGTGGACAAGTCCTCACCCTAATGGGAATCTATTTCGATTCACTACTCACGTCAAGAGGATGCGATAGTGTATATAAGTTGAATCTACATGTAAATCCAACCTATTTCTTCGAGTCATTCGATACTATTTGCGACAATCAATCTTTTAACTTCAGCGAACAAGTACTTACCCAACCCGGAATCTATTTCGATTCATTGCTCACGTTAAGAGGCTGCGATAGTGTTTATAAGCTGAATTTGCATGTGAACCCAACTTATCTCCTTGAATCTTTTGATACCATTTGTGACAACCAATCCTATAATTTCCGTGGACGAGTGCTTAACCAAACCGGAATTTATTTTGATTCACTGCTCACGTTAAGAGGTTGCGATAGTGTCTATAAACTGAATCTACACGTTAACCCAACTTATCTCTTTGAATCTTTCAATACTATTTGTAATAATCAATCCTTTAATTTCCGCGGGCAAGTGCTCAACCAAACCGGAACCTATTTCGATTCTCTGCTCACCGCAAGAGGATGCGATAGTGTATATAAGTTGAATCTACATGTAAATCCAACCTATTTCTTCGAGTCATTCGATACTATTTGCGACAATCAATCTTTTAACTTCAGCGAACAAGTACTTACCCAACCCGGAATCTATTTCGATTCATTGCTCACGTTAAGAGGCTGCGATAGTGTTTATAAGCTGAATTTGCATGTGAACCCAACTTATCTCTTTGAATCTTTTGATACGATTTGTGATAACCAATCCTATAATTTCC
>CAZWCI010000126.1:0-4979 GCA_964632815.1 uncultured Lentimicrobiaceae bacterium
CGCTGTCAGACAGTAAGTATCCTTGAGTAACTTGAAGGTCTAGTCGGTACACACTGTCACAGCCAATGGAACTGATTAAACTATCATAGTAAATTCCGGGTTGGGTTAATAATCGGCCATGGAAATTATACTGCTGCATATTGCAGATGGTGACGGTATCGTCAATGAAGTAATTTGGGGTTACGTGTAAAGTAAATTGGTAGACGCTGTCGCAACCATTTGCAGTGAGCAAACTGTCGTAGTAGACGCCCGCTTGCGAAAGTATTTGCCCACGGAAGTTGTAGGTTTGGTTGTCGCAGATCTTGGCGCTGTCGGTCAGTAAGTATGTCAGAGTTACGTGTAAAGTAAATTGGTAGACGCTGTCGCAACCATTTGCAGTGAGCAAACTGTCGTAGTAGACGCCCGCTTGTGAAAGTATTTGCCCACGAAAATTGTAGGTTTGGTTGTCGCAGATCTTGGCGCTGTCCGGGAAAAAGTAAGTCGGATTGACACATAAAGTCAATTGATAGACGCTGTCGCAACCAGTTGAACTAAGCAGACTATCGTAGTAAATTCCCGCTTGCGAAAGTATTTGCCCCCGGAAGTTGTGGGTTTGGTTGTCGCAAATCATCGCACTGTCGGCAAAGAAATAGTTCGGTTTGGCCTGTAATACCAATTGATAGATGCTGTCACAACCATTTATAGTTAGCAGACTATCATAATAAACTCCGGAATGCGATAGCATTCTTCCCCTGAAATTATAGGTTTCATCATCACAAATTGCTATGGTATCCGAAATTAAATAAGAGGGATGAACTTTTAAATTTAGTTGAAAGATTCTGTCACATCCGTTCGCTTGAACTTGCACTACTTCATAAACTCCTTCTTGCGTATAATTTTGGTTCAAAAATCGAAACGAAGTTCCCTGACAAATTGTGTCATATACATAAATTCGGAGAGTCGGTTTAATCGTGATTCGCAAATAAAAAATACTGTCACAACCGGAATCCGTTTGGAGAGAGTCATAAATATGATGAATGCCCACCGGTAAATACTCAATCAAAGTGTCTCGCCATAAGTATGATTGATTATCACACATAGTGTAATTTGTTTGAGAAAAGTAAGTGGAATGAACGATGAGATGAAGTCGGTAGATGCTGTCGCAACCATGATTGGTCAGTAAACTATCATAATAAATACCTGGTTGAGTAAGCACTCTTCCGTGGTATACGTAAGATTCATTATCACAAATAGTAGCAATCTGGTCGATAAAATAAGTCGGGTATACCGTCAAATAAAGTCTGTAAATACTATCACAACCATTGGAAGAGATGAGACTATCATCGTATACCCCACTTTGAGACAAAATGCGACCGCGAAACAGATAGGGGTGATTGTGACAAACAACCGCCGAATCTGAAAACAGATATTTCGAATTGACTCGCAATACCAATTGATAGATGCTGTCACAGCCATTTACGGACTGCAAACTATCATGATAAATTCCGGAGTGCGATAGAATTCTTCCCCTGAAATTATAGGTTTGGGCATCACAAATAGTTATGGTATCCGAAATTAAATAGGAAGGATATAATTTTAAGTGTAGTTGATATATTGCATCACAACCATTCGGTTGAACTTGTGTGACTATATGAACGCCTTCTTGGGTATAGTTTTGGGTTAAGAAATGAACACTTTCTCCCTGACAAATGGTATCGTAAACATCAACTCTTGTAGTTGGTCTCACAATTAAGCGAAGAAAATAGATACTATCGCAACCAGCCGCTGTTCGCAATGAGTCGTAAATCATATAGGTGCCACTCGGCATGTTTTCAAACAATGAATCTCTCCACAAAAAGGACTGATTGTCACAAATACTGTTAAGCGCCTGAATGAAGTAAGTCGGATTAACTGTCAGATAAAGACGATTAACACTATCACAACCGTTTTGCAATCTGATGCTATCATTATATATTCCGGTTTGACTTAGATTAAGGCCCATAAATTGATATACTTCCGGACTGCATACCGTTGCGTAATTGTTTACACGATGATGCACTGTTAACTTAAGAATACTGTCACAACCATCAACAGTTTGATGATACTCATAATATACACCGGTTGAATTTATCCACTGTTCGTTAAAAAAATAGGTTTGGTTATCTACTAATGTTACTTCATTTTCATAATAATAGTGTGGGGAAACATTCACCAAAATACTTCCCCTAACATAACATCCGTCACCTGTATTGGCTAAAACTGTATAGGTATAATCCGAATCGGGTGTAACCGTAATGGAATAGGTGGTCGCTCCAGTATTCCAATAGACATAATTTCCGGTGTCTACACTCAAAGTTGTGCTTTCTCCAAAACAAAGTTGAACATTGCCCCTAATGGAAATCGTATCGGAAAGAATTGTCAGCACTTTCCTGATGGTATCCAAACATTGATTGTTTGCCAAACCGGCAATCATGGTAATCGTATAAGTTCCCGGACCCGGATATGTGACGGGAGCAGGAGTGTATGCGTTCGAGGTTGTACCATTCCCGAAATCCCAAAAAGCCGTTTCACTCGGATCCCCCGTGCCGTCCGGGGTAGTCCCATCCCGTGAAGTTTTGCTCGTATTATTAAACGAAATTGTATTGCCACAACCCGTTCTGCTGTAAGCAAAATCTGCTAGTGGAAACCGTGGCGATACATTTACATACAAAGTAAAACTACAAGAAGGATTGTCAATAAAAGAGACATCACAATATAAGGTTTGGGATTGTAATTGAACCGGAGCCGTATAGCTGATGTTCGTCGATAAAGTAACCCCCGGATCATCGGCATAATACCATCTGTAATTAAAACCATCCGGACCGGTATAGGTGTTCTGTTGCACATTTCCGCAAGTCTCTACAGATATTTTACGTTTTTTACATGATAAAGATAGGTAAGCATATCCAAAATGAGCACTTGGACTGCAATCATAAGTCGTAAAACGTATTCTGATGGTTTGGTTATGATATGCAGATAAATCTATCCCTATACTAGTCCAATCTTTCCAAACAACCCCACTGGTTCCGACATTCCAACCCACGGTATTATTTCCGGCCTGAAAATCAGCAGCCCCACAAGTAGGATCGATTTCCACATTGGCGGCATTGAGAATTTGAAATGTAAAACGGGGGTCACTCGTAGCTCCGTGTCCAGGATTTTGCAATACCGCCGCATATTTTAATACCAAAATGTCATAATTGGATGTGTCCACAAAATATTCGTACATAATCGCTTCCGCTTTAGCTCCGTTAATATTGTCGCCTAATCGAACAGACGCAGACTCTCCCGGACAAACACAATGAAGAAGTCCATTCGTGTATGGGTCAATTTGATTCACATCGTTAAATACCGTATGCCTACCTGAAACGACACCGATACTTTGATAAGGATTCGAAAATACCCCGGAATAACAAGTGACATTAGTATCGGTAAGATTGGTAAAATCAATACAATTGGCCGTGTCTGAAGACGGATAATATATGTGATTATTCGGATCTACACAATGAATCATCAACTCAAGGCCCTGCTCATTTCCACTCCCATCTGTGATAAAACGAATAGTTAAAGGACCTGTAGAAGAGGTATAATTCGGAATTGTCAATGCGGTTCCATTCGATGGGCTTGTTCCTTGAAAGAGAATAGTTCCACCAATCCCGGCTCCGTCATAAATTATCAAAGTGTCACCGGTTTCCAACCGAATAGTGCCGCTTACCTTTACCCGAAATCCCGGTTGCGCTGAATAAACTTCAATCCAAGCATCCGAACTATCCGAATAGTTTCCCGAAAGTCCTCCGTTATCAAAGATGAATCCCGAACAAGCCGTAATGGTTGCATTAGTGTTTGTACTCAAATAATAAGTCTGAATCGCCTGTCCCGAAAGAGAGAAACTGCTCAACCCAAAGCATGAAAAAACAAGAAGAAAGAAAAAGGTCGTCTTCTTAGTTATCTTATTAGGTCTTACGTGTTTCACCATTTGTGTTATTAAAAGAAATTGACAAATTTTGGGATAGAATTTGTCAATTTACACGCAAAGTTAGTAAAAAAAATAGACTTATATAAAAAAATAATAATTTTTATTTTTTGGGCGTGTCGGCTTCGCCGCCGGCGTCCGGCTCCAAGTCCGCAGCCGGTAGTCGTGTGCCCGCAAAGCCACAAAAAGAGCTTCCTCCGGTCGCTTTTTTGCGGCAGCGTCCACATCGCCTCCCGTCTTTGCGGGCTTTCCGCCTAAACGCCTCACGCAGCCGGAATGGCAAACAAAAGCACAAAAAAAATATTCGCCTCCTATCCGGCAAAAAAGAAAAAAAATATTTTGATTAATTAAAATAAAAACTATTTTTGTATCTGTATTTAACAATAAATTTTCAGCGAAATTACTGATTTTTAAATCCTATCCGTTCTGCAGAACTCAATGAGAATGGTAAAATATTGTATATGAAAAATAAAATTTTAGTCCTTTTGCTTACAATAGTAAGTATTGGTCTGTTTGCACAAGATTTACCGACAGCCTCTGCTAATGGTTTCACTTTTCCTCTAAGAAATAAGTTCACTATTAAACTCTACCCTATCGATAGTAATTCCTTTAACTATTCAATCATTGAATTTGAGCCGTTTGAAGAAATTATTGATTATTGGGATAATGATAATTTATTTGAAAAAAAAAGGAAAAAAGGCACAATTGAATTCTATTTTTGTCTAGCCACAAGCGGGGAAACAGAAGAAGAACACAAAGAAAAAATGAAAACAGTGCTTTTAATGAAAAACCGAACAGAGTATAATCTATCCTATCAATCAGATATTCAAAGAGAAGAGGATGGTGAATTTGAAGAGACATCAAATGTCGGCACTTTTTCTGGTGCAAAAGGAACAGAAATGTGGCCGTATATGATATACCAAATTGGATTATCCCAAATTGTCCAATAGAACTGTTTGATGTTGGTGTTGTTTTTTTTCAGACAGAA
>CAZWCI010000127.1:0-4947 GCA_964632815.1 uncultured Lentimicrobiaceae bacterium
ATGCTAAAATCGGTCAGGAAGAAGATATTTTCACTATTACAGATGTGCTGAACGGAATATCAGAAAAGTTGGTGCGTCGTCATCCTCATATCTTTGGCGATGTTCAAGTGCAGAATGAAGATGATGTGAAAAATAATTGGGAACGTATCAAGTTAAAAGAAGGAAATCGGTCTGTTCTAGGTGGAGTTCCACTTTCATTACCGGCAATGGTTAAGGCATATCGGATTCAGGAAAAAGCTCGGGGAATTGGGTTCGATTGGGAGAATACGGAGCAAGTAATGGACAAAGTACATGAAGAAATTCTTGAATTTTGTCACGAAAAAGAGGTTGGATCCCCCAAGATGGAAGACGAGTTTGGAGACTTGCTTTTTGCGTTGATTAATTTTGCAAGATTTATCAATATTAATCCCGAAGATGCACTTGAAAAAACGAATCGCAAGTTTATTAAAAGATTTCAATATATGGAGCAGCGAGCCAAACAACAAAAACGTGCCCTGTCTCAAATGTCTCTAGATGAAATGGAAACATTGTGGCAAGAAGCTAAAAAAGTGTAAATTTTCTTCTGATTATAATTTAATTTAAAAACTAAAAATGATTAAAAAAAGTGCTCATTTGATATTGGTGGCAGTTTTACTCCTGCTCGTTTTTCCGGTGATTGCTCAGAATAAAAATACTAAGAAAATCGACAAACTGTGTGATAAGACGATGAAGTATATAAACAAGCAAGATTATGAAAAAGCGTCTAAGTATGTGAATCAAATTTTTGCAATTGATAGTACTTATGCCAAAGCGTATGTGCTCCAGGGAGATATTTATTCGTTGACATTGGACGCTGAGAAATCTGCAGATGCATATAATAAAGCCATTCGTCTGAACGAAAAACCAAAACCGATGCTCTATTATGTGGCAGCGGAAGAGGAAATGAAGTGCGGTCGCTATGAATCGGCCAGACAAAATTATGAAAATTATCTCAATTACTTTACAATGGTTCCTCCCTTGGTGAATGAAATTGCAAAACAACTTATTAATTGTGAGTTTAGCATTAAAGCAGTGAAAACGCCTATGAAATTTGCTCCGGTCAATATGGGAAATGCAATTAATTCCGAGTGGGATGAGTATTTACCTACGGTTACTGCTGATGAAGAAGAACTTATCATTACGGTTCGTCGGCCTCGGGATCATAATACGGTCTGTGCATTATGTGCTACGGAAGAAGATTTTTATAGCAGTGTGAAAGTGAATGGAGTTTGGGAAATGCGTCAGCCCTTGGGAGCTCCTATTAATTCGAGTTATAACGAAGGGGCTCAATGCATCTCTCCGGATGGTCGTTTCCTTTTTTATACTCTTTGTAATACCGATTTTGGATACGGAAGTTGCGATCTTTATTGGGCAAAGAGAATCGGAGACCGATGGGGAAGAGCCAGAAACTTTGGTCCTCCTGTAAATACTAAATTTTGGGAATCACAACCGACCATTGCTCCGGATGGAAAAACTATCTATTTTGCTTCTAATAGACCCGGTGGAGAAGGTGGTATTGATATTTGGAAAACAGAGATGCTTGAAGAAGGTGTTTTTTCTAATCCCGAAAATTTAGGTAAAACAATCAATACAAAGTATGATGAAACCGCTCCATTTATCCATGCGGACGGAAGAACACTCTATTTTGTGTCTGATGGTCATCCCGGCTTTGGCGGCAAAGATCTCTTTTTCTCATCACTCGCACCAAATAATACATGGCAAGAACCTATCAACTTAGGGACTCCCATAAATACATCTGATGATGAAATCAATATCGTGATTAATGCGCCCGGTACTACTGGCTATTTTTCCTCCGATACAGAAGGAGGCTTCGGAGGACAGGATATCTACTCATTTGAACTTGATGAACGTATCCGCCCAATCCCGGTTACCTATATGAAAGGAATTGTTCAAGATGCAGTTTCTCTGAAACCATTAGAAACAACTATAGAATTGATAGATTTGGAGAGAAATCAAGTTATTACTTCTACCATTTCAGATCCTATGACCGGAGAGTTTTTGGCGTGTATTCTTACCGGAACCAATGTGATGATGAATGTATCTCATCCTTATTATCCATTCTATTCTGAAAATTTTCAAATAGAAAAGTCTTATTCAGAACCAGAACCTTATGTAAAAAATATTTTGCTTAAAAAACCTGAAATCGGAACTACATTTGTGCTTCGAAATATCTTTTTTGATTTTGATAAGAGTGATCTTTTACCGGCTTCTTTTGTGGAATTGGATAATCTTATCGACTATTTGCGAAAAAATCGTGCTATTATTATAGAAATCGGTGGACATACCGACAATCAGGGAACTACTGAATATAATGATAAACTTTCTTTGGAACGTGCAAAGGCTGTGTATGATTTTTTAATTCAAAAAGGAATTGCTCCCGAGCGATTGTCATATAAAGGATACGGAGAACATTTTCCCGTTGAAAGTAATGATACTGAAGTCGGTAGAGCTGCAAATCGCAGAACAGAATTTAAAATTATAGGATATAAAACTATAGAATAAAGGAGATGTAAATATGAGTTTAGAAGAAATTATAAATGAAGATCTTAAAAAGGCAATGTTGGCCAGAGATCATGAAAAATTAAATGCATTACGTGCAGTAAAAGCTGCAATTTTATTGCTGAAAACTGAAAAAAATGCAGGAGAAATCACTCCTGAAATTGAAATGAAACTCTTGCAACGTTTGGTGAAACAACGAAAAGAGTCTGCTGAAATCTATAAAACTCAGAATAGAGAAGACCTTTATGCTGAAGAAATTGTTCAGATGAAAGTGCTTGAGACTTATTTGCCAGCACAATTATCAAATGAAGAGATTGAAAAGACTGTGAAACAGCTAATGGAAGAGCATGAGATTAACTCAATGAAAGATATGGGAAAATTGATGGGGCTTACAACAAAAGCATTAGCAGGAAAAGCAGACAATAAAGTGATTTCGGAAATTGTAAGAAATCTGCTTGTTTAATTTTGGTTATCTCTTCAATTTAGCTTTGGCGTTGCCGAATGATAAAATCGGCAATTCCTTGTGCATCAAATCCAAATTTTCGATATAAGTTCGGCAGGTCGCCATGCTCGACAAAGAGGTCAGGTATGGCAATCGGTCTTATTTGATTGGAGTAATGGTGAAGAACCAAAAATTCGGAAATGGCTGAAAATAAGCCTCCCTTTATGGTTCCATCTTCTATGGTGATTAATAATGGATGCTCCTTGATGAGCGTATGAAGGAGATTTTCATCTAAAGGTTTTAAAAATTGAATATCCACATGAGTTGGATTAATTCCCTGTTCGTTCAATAGAGAGATGGCTTCTGTAACGTGATTGCCTATAGGACCTAATGACAGAATGGCGATTCCTTTACCGGAATGCAACAGATTGGCTTTGCCAATAGGAAGATTTTTGTATTCTGTTTGACGGGTTTGACCGAGAACACCATTCCCTCTCGGATAACGAATAGCAAAAGGATTTTTATGGTTCAGATATGCTGTATATAGCAGATTTTCTAAAGCATCTTCATTGATTGGGGATGCAATAATCATATTGGGAATAGCCCGTAAAAAGGCCAAATCAAAAATTCCTTGGTGGGTTGCTCCATCTTCTCCGACCAATCCTCCACGGTCAATGCAAAAAATGACAGGCAATTCTTGCAAAGCCACATCGTGGATTACTTGATCATAACCTCGCTGTAAAAATGATGAATAGATATTGCAAAAAGGAATATATCCTTTGGTGGCTAATCCTGCTGCAAAGGTGACCGCATGTTGTTCTGCAATTCCAACATCAAAAACGCGTTCCGGAAAAACTTTTTGCATGATGGAAAGAGAGCTGCCGGTCATCATAGCCGGAGTTATTCCAATCACTTTCGGGTCTTTTTTGGCAAGCGTTAAAATCGTATTTCCAAAGACATCCTGATATTTCATAGAACTATTAGGAGTTTCTGCTTTGATGAGTTCTCCGGTATCCGGATCAAACTTGCCTGGTGCATGATAAGTAGTTTGATCTTGTTCGGCCAATGAAAGCCCTCTTCCTTTAATGGTGATTACATGTAGCAACTTGGGGCCTGGAATATCTTTTAATTGTTGTAATAACTTTACCAAATAGAGTACATCATGTCCGTTAGCCGGACCGAAATAACGAAACCCCAAACTTTGAAACAGGTTGCTCCCACGAAGCATATAGCCTTTAAGAACATTTCCGGTTTTACTGAGGAAATTGATAAACTTATTGCTTTCGTTTTTATGAAAAGTAAATAGATTCCACAATCTATTTTTAAATCGATTGTAAGAAGGAGAAGTCGTAATATTGAGCAAATATCGACTCATAGCCCCGACATTTTTATCGATGGCAATCTTATTGTCGTTTAATACGATGAGCACATTGGCATTGCCGGCACCGGCATGATTCATTGCTTCAAAAGCCATTCCTCCGCCGATAGCTCCATCTCCAATGACTGCAATATGGTTGTCTTTATTGTTTCCGGATAGTTTATCGGCAATAGCCATACCTAATATGGCTGAAATAGAAGTGGATGAGTGACCGGTTCCGAAAGAATCATATTCGCTTTCATCCATTCTCGGAAATCCGCAGATTCCCCCAAACTGTCTATTGGTTTCAAATAAATCTTTTCGTCCCGTGATAATTTTATGGCAATAGGCCTGATGTCCAACATCCCATACTAATTTGTCGGTAGGGGTGTTGAAAACATAGTGTAAGGCAACAGTCAATTCAACTGTACCCAAACTTGAGCCCAAATGTCCCGGATTTTCAGCAGTCTTTGTAATGATAAAATCCCGCAATTCCTCACATAGTTGCGGAAGCTGCGAGGGTTTCAATTTCTTTAAATCATCCGGAAATTGAATATTATTGAGAAGTTGATATTTTTTTTCCATTTCAATTGCAAAAATACTAAAAAAA
>CAZWCI010000128.1:0-1432 GCA_964632815.1 uncultured Lentimicrobiaceae bacterium
TAAAGTCAGCAATCAGAATATCAATTTCTTCGTCAACAATAAAGGGCGGATTGCTTAACAAATCGAAAGACGCAGAAGTATTACACCATAATTCGTAAGCTCCCATATCGGTTTGCCCGTTTATTCTATTATTTCCTTTTAAATCAACTGCAGGAAATTGAAAATTGGGAATCGTAACAGTTCCGGCATCACGGCAAACTGACAAAGCTAAAATTTCATAATTGGCTTGATTTACATCGGCATGTTCTTGCAATGTGAGGGGAAGACCTTTGAGCGATGCAGGTCTAAGAAAAAATACACTATCTGTTGTTCCTTCCGGAAGCATTATGTTATGATCTCCCGACAATAAAATTCCTTCAATCGCACTATAGGAAGCTGTAACTTCCCCGGAGATTTGTGGATAAGCATTTGCTTCATTTCCCCAAATGATTGTATTATAAATTTTATCAGTGGCTGTACCTGAAAATCCTCCTGCCACATAAGCTTTATTCCGAACTATTGTCGTATTGGCCAATATAAGATCTGAACCAGACCATATTGCTCCGGCCAGCTCAGCTTCATTATTGGTAAACAAAGAATTATGAATTTTATGACCTGAGGTACCTGTCCCTAAATAGACAGCACCCCCATTTACTGCTTGATTGGCAGAAAACAAAGAAGAATAAATTGTATTATTGTTATAGGAAGAGAACAACGCCCCACCTTGATTGGCTTGGTTATATTTAAAAATACATCCCCCGTGTTTCTGTCCATTCATAGAAAAAATCGCTCCTCCGTTTTGCGTGGCACTATTGGTCATAAATGTGGAGTTCTGTATTTCTGTATTAATTCCACCATGAATAGCTCCTCCGTCTTTTGCAGCCCAATTGTTTTCAAATAAACAATTTTCGATATATTGAGTTGACGAATTGCAGTGCAAACCACCACCGAAACCATTTTGTGTCCATGTTTGATTATGATGAATATAACAATCAAAAATTCTTGCATTTCCCTCACAAAAGATTCCGCCACCATTTAATCCCACATTATAGCGAACAACACAATTTCGGAGTGCCCCTTTTTTGGTTATAAAAACGCCTCCTCCTTTTTGATCATTCGCCAAGGTTCCATTGGCATATCCTTTTTCCACTATTACACCTTCCAAAAGCGTTGTATCGGATAAATCTTCTGTTCCAAACCACACCACATGAAACACATTATCTGTAGAATCCCCATTTTGGTTATAATCTCCCGACAAAATTACAGGATTGGCATAACTCCATAGTTCATCTCCCACCCTATTTCTTTCATTAAGGCTATTTTCCGTTCCTAAAAATCCCCCGTGGACTGCAACTCCATCTTTCATTAAAAAAGAGAGGAAACGCCCCGTATTGCCATCTATTCCAAGAGACGGATAATAGGTTCCTGCAGCAACCCACACTTGATCTCCACT
>CAZWCI010000128.1:1532-4870 GCA_964632815.1 uncultured Lentimicrobiaceae bacterium
GCTAATGAGCGTGAAAAATTCTTTATGTATCTTTTTCCGGCAGCATAAATGGCTATTCCCGGGTAAGGCATCCACGCAGACAAAGAAGAAATATTTAAGATATAGCCTTTCCTTCGTTTTTTCATTTCATTACCAAACATAGCACACAAAAGAGTTGGAGTAGTCACATGAAGTTGTACCATCGTTTTAGAACGATTATAATTCTCATTAACAACAGTATCAAAGAAGAACATTCCTGCGTTATTTACCAAGACTTCCACTTCGATTTGTTCTCGTTTACAAAAATCAAAAATTTGTTCTGCAGCTTCCGGAATGGAAAGGTCCATAGTAATATAGCGTGCATTAATAGGATAATCATGGGATAATTTCCTAACAGCTTCCCGATTGTCATCTTCCCGATTTCCAACCAATAACAAAGAGTAAGATTTTGATGCCAACTGTTTAGAAAAAGCAAACCCTATTCCGGATGAACCTCCGGTTATCAAAGCATATTTCATTATTCTTTAATTTTAATTCACACGTTCCAGACTATATTTTAGAACAGATAAATCATGTGTGCCTGCAATCGGGAAATATTGAATTAAAGACATTTTATTTTCATTTCCATCTTCAAAATTTACCAACCAATTACTATAGGCAGAATAGTCGGTTTTATTGACGGGCGTAAAATTGACGGTAAGAAGATTTCCATAAACCTTATATGTGCCGGAAATAGTCGTTACATCATTTTCTTTCAACAGCAATTCCCCGGTAGTAGAGAATTGCATATCAAGAGAAATCGTATCCACATTTCGAACCACAAATCCCTCCCAATTTCCAACTAAGTTTTCAAGAATATTATCATTAATTCGGTATAAAATATAAGAATTAGTACCTTGCTCAAACAACAACTTAGAGTCTGTAGATATTCGAATCACATACTTCTCGTTCACTTGTTCCCCTCCCCCATTTTGTCCTGAAACTAAAATTTCATTCTCTTCAATATCATAATTTAACCGAGATTCAATCCATAACGATGAATCTTCGGAAAATGTATATCCTGCCGCTTTCATCATAGACATATCAGAACTAAATTCTAGAACAAATGCTTCAGAGGTAGGAACAATAAAATTATTAACTTCTTGGCATAACCATTTTCCTTGAACCTCTTCCTGATAATTATATTTCTCTTTACAAGATAAAAAGAGAACAGCAAATGACAGCGTGATTGTGCATAATAAGAGTTTTCGTTTCATAATACGTATATGTTAAAGTTAACTGCAAATATACAATTTTCTAATTATTAGCATTTCTTTTATATCAAAAAAGGGCATCTTAAAAAAAGACGCCCTTTAAAGATTTATTTACAAAGTGGATTATTTAACCACGTTGAATTTTTTTACAACGCTTCCGTTTTCAGTAACAATTTTAGCCATATACATACCTACTGAAAGATTGTTCACACTAATTTGAGTTTGTGTTCCATTCACTTCGTAGTTAGCAATATTTTTTCCAAACATATCAAAAATTTGAACTGAAGAAATTTCTTCTGAAGATTGAAGAGTAATCATATTATCAGCCGGATTCGGATAAAGAGAAACTGAAGCGGTACTATTTTCCATTTCATTAATTCCTACTACATTTCCTTCAATAACTTCGAAATCGTCGATAAAAAGGAAATATTGAACTTCATAAGCATACCATGCAAAATAATAGGTACCTGCTTGAGGAATCGTAATTGCTCTTTCAATTTGAACAAAATCGGTATTATCTAACAAGGTAAGATCTTCAATTAGGGTAAGTTGACTTTCATCAGTTGTTTTTTCAGTTCCGTAATAAATTTTGAAACTTGCTGTCGGAGAATTATATACTGCATATTCTAATTTAATTGTATAATCACCTTGTTCGAAATCGAAGCAAGAAGAGAATAGCCAGTCATTAGCTTCCGGTTCGCCGGCATAATAAGAAGCTCCGGTATGATACCACATTTTATCACCACTGTAAGTAACTTCTCTCCAAGCAGCACCATCGTTATCCACATCAACTGTTGTCCAATTGATGAAATCTTCATCATTGGTAAATTCGTTCAAATATGTATAAGTATCAACGGAAGCAACTGTTCCGGTATAAGCCCATGCTGAAGAGTCATTGGCTGTATTTTCATCATTGGTAAGTACAACCCATGTACGAATAGAGTCAACGGCAGGAATTGTCAAATCAACAAGAGTGGTAAAAGTATAATTGTACTCAGCTCCTGAAGCAATAGTAGCACTAACTGATTCTGAAACCGGAGCACTATTTCCTACTTGATAATACGCAACAAAATTTGAAATAGCATTTAATCCTAAATTACGGAGTGTTAAACCAATTGTTTCGCTATCCGTAAGTTCGCAACTATATTCCGGAACTGTAGCCGAGATAAGACTCAAATCATTGTTTCTTGCATTAACCAAATTTATATCATCTATAAAAAGGAATGCCATATTGGCATTGCTAGTTGCTTTAAAACCAATATAATATGTTCCAGCGGTAGGAATGGTAAAGAATTCGGATCCTTGTGCAAAATCAGAATTTACTACATTACTAAAATTCTTGATCAAAGTCATATCTGCCGGATCCGGACTTGTGCCAAAATATACGGAAAAAGCTTCAGGAGTGTAATAATTATAAGAAGCATATTTAAATTCTAATGCATAGGTACCTGCTGCTAAATCGAAGCATGAAGAGAATAGCCAATCATTGGCAGCATTATCAGCATTATATGTATAATACCACATGGGGTTTCCTTCATAATCTACTCTCATCCAAGTACTTTCATCTGCATTAACATCTTGAACACTAAATCCTTTATATAAATCATCGTTACTAAAATCATTATAATAAGGAACTGTAGCCGGTGAGGGAACTCCGGTGCCGTACCAATCGGTAGTATCATTTGGGAGGTATCCGTCTGTTTGTCCGGTTAAGACAACCCATCCACGAAGAGAATCAGCATCCATTGCGAAAGTAAGGTCAGCTTTAGTTGTAAAAGTATATACATAACTATCATTCGGTTGAATAGTTTGAGTTACTGTTTCCATAACAGGAGCATCATTACCAATTTGATAATATGCATTAAATGTGGTTACAGGGTTAGTTCCATCATTAAAAATTCCGATTTGAATTTCTTCTTGAGTTGTCAAATTACATGAATAATCGGGAACTCCCAAACCATAAGCTTCTAAATTATAGGGGAATTTTTCTTTAATTCTGATATCATCTACGAAAAAGATAAATCTATCTGTGGAGACACAGCGAATAGCCACATATTTGGCATTTGCCGGGATTTCAAATTCATAATAAGTCCAATCGGTAGGTGC
>CAZWCI010000129.1:0-4870 GCA_964632815.1 uncultured Lentimicrobiaceae bacterium
TCTGGAACTATCCCCTAAAAATCCCGCTAATTCCTATTTCGTAATCTGGGTTAAAACAATAAATCAGACAGTAAGTTTAATTTCCGAAATATCTTTTCCTATTGTGTGTAGTGCTGATTCTATTTTTGATAATTGTGACTTTGAAATATACTCTCCAACTTTATACCTTCTCATCAAAGAATCACTAATTCCTACTCTCTTTGCAAATTTTGTAACATTTATAAAATCGTAATAATTAAATAAAGCTCCCATATCATAGTGATATTCAAAAGAAATATTCTGTAATTCCTTCGGTAAAGTTTCAGGCGTATAAGTTTCAATAATTTCTTTTGCAGTATTTTCAAAATCTGCTTTTGCTTCTTCAACCGTTTCACCATCTCCAATAATAAATGCTTTCAAATTTTTCGAGTAAATATGATACTTACCCTCTTTCCCTTTTTCAATTAATGCTATAACTTTCATTTTTATAAAATTTATTGATTTATAATTCAATACAGATCAGGATTAAAACCCTACCTGTTTTTTAATTTGTGTATATGTGCCTTGTGGAATTTCTTCTTTTGCGTGCCGACCAATAGCAATCTTTTCTTCATAATCAGGATGGCTGTATAAGTCGTGCTTTGATCCGTGCCTATAAAAAACCCATCCTTTCTTTTTAATGATTTTTGTTAATTCAGACCATTTCATTTTTATACTGTCTGTTGATTATTACGCTGCAAATATAACACGTTTTTGTTACATAAAATTTTTTACTATAATTTTTTTTCACTTTTTTTCAACAACTTACATCAATAAACAAAATAAGCAGGCTTGAACCTGCTTATTTTTGGAAGGAATTTTGGAATATGGGTATAATTTCAAATCACATTAGATTTTTGCAAATACAATTTCCCAATAGAATAACGGCATCAATAATTAATAATGCCGTAAATTCTTTTGTTTTCAGCGGTTTGCGTATTATCTTGACAATAATAATCCATAGCAATGTAATCAACAGTGGAAACAATGGCGGATACATTTTAACAGACTGCCAAAACTCTCCTTGTAAGAGTAATATAATTGCCCGTTGACCTCCGCACGCCAAACACGATATACCAAACAATTGTTTGTAAACACACGGTAGCGAATGTGCGGAAAGCCATTGGGCAATTGCTGAAATCATCTTACATATCTAATAAATCTAAAAAGAACAAAGCGGAACCGCCTAAAACGGCAGTGGCAATAATTGCAGAAACAATACTGATTGCCCCTAACACAATACCAATAATGGACATTATCCTTCCAGCATTTAACATTCCGTAATTGTCATACGTATTCGGGCAAGCTAAATACATCATTTTCCCTTTCTTCGACAAAGCGACTCCGATTATCCCCAATACTAATCCCACAAAAAAGCAGGAAAATACCAAGGAGCTAATACCAAGCACTAATACAGCTACCGCATTAGGCAATTTTTGAATTTGTGTGTAATCATTTTGATTCATAATTTAATTTTTAATGGTTTTTGATTTATAACATTTCTATTTTAATTGTCTTCAAACGCGCTATTGTTTTTTTTCGGACAAGAGCGAGAATGCTTATAATGACGATACAGATTAAGCAAATCATTATTCCCCCCAAGCTGAAGAACAACTCAATTCTTTCTTTTTTGCATCAAATTTTTTATTAATCTTGTCGTGATATTTATCCAATTTTTCAAGTTCATTCCAATCGCTGACGGGCTCCGTTTTATCTAAATTGTCAGATGCTTCACACCAATGAGATACAGCTGCATCTAAATCGGAACAAGTTGTAGCTTCACGAATATCTCTTGCAAATTGTTTTTCAATTTCAATATTGTCACGATAGGCTTTGCTTCCACAAGCAGTAAATGAAACAACTATGGAACACATAATAATACTTTTCAATAATGTTTTATAATTCATAATGATAATTTTTAAATTGTTGATAATTATTTAATTTTACTTTTAAGAGAATTGTATTTAGCCAATTGTGAAGCGTTCATTTTTTTAACTAAGCTTGCCCCATCAAGTAATGTTTCCAGTGCATCGTTCAAATCTTCCTGAACACCGGTTTGATCAGTCCCTTCAGAAGCATAATAACGTTTCGTCTCTAAATAAAAGTTCACATCCTCTTCCAAATCATTCAACCAATCGTCAATATCGTCAATATCGTCAATAACTTCATTAGCATCACTGCTTGACAAGTCACTATAAGATGAGACTTCAGCAATACTTGCTTCTTTAGGTTCACATAATTCATACATTGATATTAGTTTGAAAGTTAGAGGCCATTTCCCTTTTCCGAGGTCTTGATCAATATTTGACACGTAAGACCATCTAAGATAGCCTGTCTCTCCTTCTTTTAGTTTTAATAATTCAACAGCGTCATAGTTATAATCGTCAAGATACCTATCGGGTCTTGTTGTATAAACTACGTTTCCTTTTTCATCAAACATATCAATTCCAAAGCCAACGTGACATCTGACCTCATCGTTTTGATATGTTCCAATATCTTTGAAGTCAATATCTCGTAAATCGGCAGGCAACTCTTTATCTGTCCTTTTAACTTCAATAGACCAAAAACTCTCTGCTGAATATTCTCTATCAATCACTTCAAAACAGCCATCTAAATCCCCTGATATACTTGTTGTACTTGGAATAATAGTTCCTTTTTTTGAATTGCAAGATAGCATAGCAATGCCTAAAGCAGCAATAGCTGCGATTAAAAAAACTTTTCTCATAATTTTTTAAATTAAAATGGGTTAATAATAAATTGCAAACTTAGAGAAAAGACAAATAGAGTACTTGGTTCTTATTGGTCCTTATTATGATCGGCTCTATTCTGAACATCTAACATTACCGGATAGACAATTTCATTCCAAAATTCAACGAAGTAAGATTGATACCACCCGCTAAATTCATATTTCAAAAAAGAATCTTCAGGAATTTGATTATAAAAGCTATAATACATTTCGCTGGAGACAGCACATTCTCCCCTTGCACCAAACAAACGAGCCATTTGAAAAGACCATTTGGAAGATTGTTCAATATTATGCACATATTCCACCGGATTTTCCTCAAGAAAGTCCGCCCACCTTTTCAGAAATGACTTTTTTACTTCAAGCATCAATTTTGCCTCAAAACCATCTTTCAAATATTTCATCAACACCGTATCCTTTTGTAGTTGCAACACCGTGTCAACGCGTTGAGAATAAATCTTAACCGTGTCCGTTTGGTTTATCATTGCGGAATGCGAAAATTCCTTTTCGTTAATACTTTTATTAAAGAGTGTTATTGATAGTAAACCTACAATAATTAAACTGAAAAGCATTATCATCAAACCTAAATACCGATTAGACTTCAGTTGTTTTTCAATCTCTTCTACATTTTGATAGCGTTTCTCAGGATTTTCAGAAATGCATTTATTCACAATTTTTCGATACTTTCCTCTTATATCTAATTCTTTCAGGACAACGCCAAAAGAGTAAATATCAGCACGATTGTCAATAGCGTCACCAGACAATTGTTCAGGAGAGACATATTTACGAGTTCCGGCCGGTTGTTTGAGTGTCACAAAATCATCAGTATCCGATAAACCGAAGTCAATCAGTTTTACATTATTACCGTTGTGAGTTATCAGGATATTGGATGGTTTTATATCGCGATGGATAATTTGTCGGGCGTGAATATAATGTAATGCAGAAAGGAGTTCTAGAATATTTTTCAAATCAGAAGTATGTATCGGTTCACCGTCAATATATTCCATCACAATGCAAAGACCCAACCCAGCCACCTCTTCCATAGAATAGACCCTGACAATGTTTGGATGGTCTAACTGATTCATTATAAGGAACTCCTTTTTGAGTAATTCTTGAGAAACCGTTTGGTTAGCATATTCGGATTTAAGCACTTTAAGTACGAATTTACGGCCATAACGTTGAGCTTGGTAAAGTTCACAATAAGAGTGCGGATTATCTGCCAATAATTCAATAGCTGTAAATCCTTCCGATATATTGAGAATGGAACTTTGTTGTGAAAGAATCCCCGAAGAAGAGAAAGAATCAGACATTATTATTTATTATTCAGTATTTTACAAGTTATAATACCCTCTTTTTTTCCCATAACGTATGCAACGGGAGATTGGTCATTTTGGACTAAATTGTCAATGTAGAGTGGGTGATTTAAAATGAAATGGGCACAATTAAAAGTGTCACCAACCTGCAATTTTGAATGAAGAGATTTTTTCACCACAAAACTATTATTTCCTAAATATTCGATTACAATCACGCGGTTAGGTAACCACGCCAACTCTAATAATGCTCCTTTTGTTAGCGTGTTGGAATTAATAGATTCCGTAAGAATAAAGTTAGATTGGATATTATTTTGATGTTCGATATCTGCCAAAAAATCTTCCCATTCATTAAAGCCCAAAAAACGGGATAGGATACGCAAAGTACTTGCACGAACCGTATTATAGCCATCGATATAGCTCCACAAGCGTTTTAAGGTGGTAGCACTAATTGTATTTTTGCTGCGTTCCCAAATAACACTCGCTAAAAAGTCAAAATCAGCCGGCGTTTTCATTGTATGTTGCACTGCCGTTTCAATAGCACGGCGAAGTTCCATTATTTCGGGGGTGGGAGTTTGCATTTATCTTTATTTCAATTACTCTTATTAATTAAAAATGCAAAATTATAAAAAAAATTGACGGTTTGAATAAAAATTTCTCTTTTCGAGGGAAAGCTCTCCGATTCAGAAAATGATTGAAAGCAAAAAAATTAATTAAACCCAAATTCCTCATTAGAAAAAAAAGCTTAAATTTGCAACAAAAATCCTAATGCGTAGCGTTAGAAAAAAATCACAATGGA
>CAZWCI010000130.1:0-4822 GCA_964632815.1 uncultured Lentimicrobiaceae bacterium
AAATCATGACACAACGAATAGAGAAAGATACCATAGGAGAAATTTCGGTATCTGCGGATAAATATTGGGGCG
Source organism: uncultured Lentimicrobiaceae bacterium (assembly GCA_964632815.1). Taxonomy (GTDB): domain Bacteria; phylum Bacteroidota; class Bacteroidia; order Bacteroidales; family WCHB1-69; genus DUOL01. The sequence goes on from CAZWCI010000130.1 coordinate 73, forward strand.
CTCAAACTCAGAGAGCTTTACAAAATTTTAATATTGGAGATTTATTGATTCCTTCAGAAATAATTGATGGATTAGCTATAAGTAAAAAAGCGGCTGCACATGCCAATTATCAATTTAAAATTCTTTCACGAGAAAAAAAGGATTTAATTAGTAGTGTTTGTGATGAAATTTTAGCTCATTCTTTAAAAGAACATTTTCCATTAGCCATTTGGCAAACCGGTTCCGGAACACAAACCAATATGAATGTCAACGAAGTGATTGCCAATAGGGCAGAAATACTTCGAGGAGGAATTTTAACAGGTACGGGAACATTTATATCACCTAATGATGATGTAAACAAGTCTCAATCTACGAATGATATTTTCCCAACTGCGATTCGCATAGCTGTGACAAAAGTAATTAAAGAAAATACCATTCCGGCAATAGAAAATTTCATCAAGACTCTAGAGCTTAAAATAGAAGAATTCAAAGACATTATCAAAATAGGTCGCACCCATCTAATGGATGCAACTCCCATAACTTTAGGTCAGGAATTTTCAGCATATCATGCTCAATTAACTCATGGCTTAAAAGCCTTAAACTTGAGTTTAGAACATATTATGGAATTACCCATTGGAGGCACGGCAGTAGGAACCGGATTAAATGCTCCCAAAGATTATGATTTAATAGCCGTAAAATACATTAATCAATTTACAGGATATCATTTTATGGTAGCGCCCAATAAATTTGAAGCCATTGCCAGTCATGATGCGATGGTTGAGGTATCTGGGGCTCTCAAGCAAATCGCTGTATCGTTAATGAAAATTGCCAATGATATTAGAATATTGTCATCAGGTCCTCGGTGTGGAATAGGTGAAATTACCATTCCCGCGAACGAACCCGGTTCATCCATTATGCCGGGAAAAGTAAATCCGACACAATGTGAAGCCTTATCAATGGTTTGCTGTCAAGTGATTGGAAATGATGTTGCTATCACGAGTGGGGCGATGCAAGGACATTTGCAACTCAATGTATTTATGCCGTTAATTGGACATAATCTTCTTCAATCCGCAAAACTTTTGGGGGATGTATGTAGAACATTCACGATACATTGCTTGGCCGGAATTAAAGCCAATAAAAAACAAATTGAAACACACCTTTACAACTCACTGATGTTGGTAACAGCATTAAATCCACATATAGGTTATAATAAAGCTGCCGAAATTGCTCAATTTGCATACAATGAGAATATTTCCTTAAAACAAGCAGCCATAAAGCTAAATATCCTTTCTGAAGAAGAATTTGATTTTATTGTTAATCCTCAGAAAATGATATAAAATATTTTTCTTTTGCGAAAATATTAATTACTTTTGTGCATACAAACTATAAGTGGCTTCTGTATGAATAATATATTCGACAAGGATGCTTATTTAAAAATTTAAGTTTATGAACAGAAATCATTTCCCCTTTTTGACAATTATGTTGCTGATTATGACAAGTCTCCTGATTTCCGCATGTAAAAAACAGGAAGAAGATCTTGTGCCGGTGACCAATGAATTGAATAAAAAAATTCAAGCATTGGTTGATAAAACTTACAATAATTATTTGGAAGAAAATCCGGGTTTTCCGGGCGGTATCGCCATTCGTGTTATCCATGGCAATCAAACTGCACTCGGTCACAAAGGTTTTGCTACCAATTTTTCGGAAAGTGCTCGTTTTCGGGGACAAAGCACTACCAAAACGTTTACCGCCGCCGCAATTGTCCTTCTCTACCAAAGAGGAATGCTCCGTTTTGATGATACAGTTACCAATATAATCCCTGGAACACAAATCACCTATTTACCGACTACAGAAGAGTATGATATCCCCTATAAAAATCAAATTACCATTTGGCAACTCCTCAATCATACGGCAGGCGTTTATGACATTGTTAATAGTTCCGACGGAGAAGCTTTTTTGGATAGTATTTTTAGTACAAATCCCAATTTCACCATGACCATAGACTTGATGACTTCTTACATCAGCAGACAACAAAATTCACAATTTGTACCGGGCACTTCGTGGGCTTATTCAAACAGTGGATATCAACTCTTGGCCAAAATTATTGAACGGGTTAGCGGGAAATCCTACCGCCAATTTCTGCAAGACGAATTTATTTTGCCCCTTGGGTTGCATGAAACCGATTTTCCCGACACTGGCAATGAACAAACCATTCCTGCTCCTTATGTAGACTCTTGGGGCTGGCTTTCCGGCGAAAACATCAATCTCACCACCCAAAACATGTCGGCAAATGTCGGTGAAGGAAATGTAATTACCTCTGCGCGTGATTTAAGCAAATTCTATCACTTGCTACTCAGCGGTCAAACCAGTATTAAAATGACTTATGTAAGCAACTACATGATGGCATGTGTTCCCACTTCGCAAATAAATTCAAGCGGCTATGGAATGGGGCTATTCCAGTATCTTAACCTCGGATACGGACACGGGGGCGATGGTGCCGGCATGTCCCTGAAATGTTTCTCCGACCCCGAAAAGAATTTCACCGTTTTAGTCCTTACCAATTGCTGGAATTTTAAAAACGGAGAAAATGATCCCGGTCCGCTGACCGAACAATCATTGCTTCTCCACAATCTGATGTACGAAACCAAAAATCTGATTCTGGGACATTATAAATAATGACTTATTTTAATGTTTTTATTATTTTTTGGGAATCTTAACATTCTCTCTATTTAGCTTCGATTTTCTTTTTATTCATTTTTTATTCATGTCTTCAGAGCAATTTTCTTTGCCGTTCCACCGCGTGAAGCGGTAGGCGGAAAGCCCGTAAAGACGGAAGACGATGTTGCCGCTGCTGCAAAAAAGCGACCGGAGGAAGCTCTTTTTGCAGCTTTGCGGCAACACGGCTGCCGGCTGCGGACTTGGAGCCGGACGCTGACGGCAAAGCCGGCACGCCCAATTAATCATTATAATTTACTTAATCATAATAATTCTTTAACTTTTTTCCCTCTTATTTTTATTGCATTATTAACGCATTTGTTCAATTTAACATTTATTAAGATTTTTATATATTTAAAAAACAAATACTTATAATTTCTAACAATAACTTTATTTATTTATCTCTTATAAAAAGAGTACTTTTGCACAATTTTTTATTTCAACTTGTTTTTATGAGAAAATCGATATGTTCTATTATTGTATTTATCGCATTAATTTTAACCTTAACTCCGAAACTACAGGCTCATTTACCGGCATCGGTACCGCCACCTGCCAATACAATTTTCGTTGCAACAGACGGAGATGATTCATACACGGGTAGTTCTACTGCACCTGTAAAAAGTTTAAATCGTGCATTGTATTTAGCCGGAATCGACGGAACTATCGATCAAATTTACATAGCGGTTGGAACGTACAATGAAACCAATATATTGGAATTAAGGAGTAATTTACTAATCGAAGGGGGTTTTGACCGAAATAATAATTGGGCAAAAACCGGATTAGCAACCATTGTCAACATTAATTCTATAGAACACATTGATGCAAATATCAGTCATAAAATTGGCTTCAGATCTAACAATGACACCTATTGGATTATAAAAGACCTTACCATTTTTGTTGCTTCTGCAACTACGGGAGATCGCTCTGTTTCAGGTCGGGGGGCATCTGTATATGGATTATACATTACCGGAAACGGGGTCGGAAATCAAATTATTAATTGTTCCATAACTGCCGGAAATGGAGGAATCGGAGCAAATGGAGTAAATGGAGCGAATGGTTCAACAGGAAATGCCGGAAGTAATGGAGAAAAAGGGGGGTGTGCCAATGCAAACGGAAATGGTGGTAGTGGTGGTTCTACAATAGGAAGTGGAATTAGAGCAGGGGGAAGTGGTGGATCCGGATCCAGAGGAGGAGAAGGTGGTGCCTTTTCAACGGCATACGGAAGTAGTGCAGGAAGTTCCGGAATAAGAGGAGGAAGCGGTAGTGGAGGGGCTTATGGTACCGGAGGAGCAGGCGCATCGGCAAAAAACAACGGACATCCGGGGAATCCTGGTAGTAATGGAAATAATGGAACATTAACTGCTAGCAATCCTATATTCAATTGGGGAGGATATTTTACCCCGGCAGCTCAAGGTTCCACGGGAAGTGATGGGTATGGCGGCGGCGGTGCCGGCGGTGGTAGTGGCGGCGGCGGTGCTGGTAGTTATTCACGTGGCGGCGGCGGCGGTGGCGGCGGCGGCGGCGGCCAAGGCGGCGCAGGAGGAACAGGTGGACATGGCGGCGGCGGAAGTTTTGTCATATTTTGCTACAACAGCAGTACACCCGAAATCAGTGGCACCACTCTTGTCAAAGGAAATGGCGGTGCCGGTGGAACAGGTGGAACTGGCGGAATTGGTGGTAATGGCGGAAGCGGTGGTGCCGGCGTAGGTGCGGCCACTTGTAGTGGAAAAACAGGTGGTAATGGCGGTACTGGTGGAAAAGGTGGAAATGGAGCAGCCGGAGAAAATGGAACAGCCGGAACAAGCGAAATTATCGCTTTTGTAAATAACACCACATTAATCACGCATGATATATCAATACCAATAGTTAGAGATGATGAAAGTTGTTCAAGTTCAATCAATCTATCTGCTATTCCGGGATATGGTGGTACTACTTGCCGATGGTATGATGTAAATCAAACAACGTTATTGGCTACAACAACAACATTCAGCACTACAATATCAGGCAACACCACTTTCTATGTTACAACCTATAATGCAAGTATCAGTTACGAAAG
>CAZWCI010000131.1:0-4775 GCA_964632815.1 uncultured Lentimicrobiaceae bacterium
GCGTGAGGCGTTTAGGTGGAAAGCCCGCAAAGACGGGAGGCGATGTGGACGCTGCCACAAAAAAGCGACCGGAGGAAGCTCTTTTTGGGGCTTTGCGGGCACACGACTACCGGCTGCGGACTTGGAACCGGACGCCGGCGGCGAAGCCGACACGCCCAAAAAATAATATAAATCAAACGTAATGATTTATTACTTACTTTTGTATCAGTTTAACAAAACCATTGTGGTAGATTTTAATAGATAAACCTAGCATTTATTATATGAAAAAATTGACTTTTATTTTGATTTTGCTGTTCTGTACCGGCGGATTTGCACAAGAGATAACGACAAAAGACGGCATTTCTATGGGTGAAAGAGCCGAATTCATTGCGATATGCGAAGAAGGTGCCGACGAGCAAGCGATGAACATTAACGGAGTGCAATTTAAATCTTACCGTTACTGTGCTTGCGTCTGCGATAAGTTGATTCCTGAATTGTACAGTTGGGAAATTATGGCGGCCTACGAAGAAGATAAAATAATGGAGCTTTTCATGAAGGAAGAAAATTTGGCCATTGTCATGAACTGTCTCGAAGATAATGTTCAGATTGACAATGATTTTATTTTTGAATCTTCTCTTGCAACGGAACAACAGAAAGAGGTCGCTGTTGAGGCTTGCGTGATGGAAATTATGAATGAACCCGATTTGACCAATATATGGTCCCGCGAAACAGCCCGGCATTATTGTCAATGTGCTATAAATAAATTGCTTAGCGCTGGTTACTCTTATAAAGACCTTCTAGAAGCCGAAAGTGAAGATAGTCGCGCCTACAACGAAATTCTCATCCCGTGTATTCAGGAAGCGATGTCGGAAGTGCTGGAGGGAGAAGCCTACAATACTTATGTGTCAGAGGATATTACCGGAGAGTCAGAACAGAGCATTGTCCAATTAACAGATTATTTAGGAAGCGGCTATAAAATTAAAATCATCATTGCCGGAAAACCCAAATACTACTTGTTCGATACCGGCGCCAGCGATCTTTTCATCGACCGCGAAACCGAACGCGAATTGCTCCTTGACGGAATCATCCAAAGAGAGGATTACCTTGAGATGAAAACCTATATTTTAGCCGATAATACGCCGGTGGAAGCCCAATTGGTGAGAATCGATGGTGTTGTCATCGGAGATTATACTGTTGATAATGTGGTGGTTGCCATTATGGACAGAGGTTCGCTCTTGTGCGGCAAAAGTCTACTCGACAAATTTAAAAAGTGGGAATTCGACGGAGAATCCAAAACGCTGATTCTCTATAAATAGCAAATTTCTTTTCAGATAATCGACATCTTGATTTTTTAAAATCATAATAAGATTAATCATTAGGGCGTGCCGGCTTCGCCGTCGGTCTCCGGCTGCAAGTCCGCGTCCGCAAGCCGTGTGCTCGCAAAGCTGCAAAAAGAGCTTCCTCCGGTCGCTTTTTTGCAGCAGCGGCACATCTGCTTACGTCCTTGCGGGCTTTCCGCCTACGCCCTCACGGGATGGCAAGGGTTTTGCTACGAAGGAAAATTAGAATCTTCTTTTTCTACGGAGGTTTTATCCTCTCAGAAAAAAAAGAAAAAAAGAATTGGAAATCCTTTTAATTGTTTAAAATAAAAGCTATTTTTGTCTTTATAAAAGCTATAGGTATATTGATTCAACCGATATTGGAAGATAAGCATACGCAAGATAAAATTGACATCCATTTATAAAAGCTATAGCGCAATTGGGTTATTTAGTTGAAAAATGTGGAATTTCCCCCACAGCAGAAAACCGAAATTTGTTGTCAGATTTAATGTTAGATATTTTAGATATTGAAACAGGCTTATTTGAAAAAAATAAATAAAAAAAGCCATGAAAAAGAAAATAAAATGGACGCAAATTATTTACATCACGGGGATTGTCTTTTTAATCGCCGGTGCTATTGATGCGTTGGAAGGGTCAGTTATTATTGTGTTGGGTAGCGGACTTATTGCCTTATCTACCTACCTGACACACGATCGGAATCGAAGACTATTTCTGGCAGCCTTTATTATGATTCTGATAGGGATAGCCTTTCTGTTTTATTTATCGTCATTAGGTGGTTTTGGAGGAACCTCAGCGCTTTCTTGGTGGTGGGGAACTCTCATACTTCCTTATCCTATCGGATGGCTCTTGACTATTGTTTTATTAATTGTCAGGGCAATTCGTAAGAAAAAAGCAAAGTCTTAACAACCAAAATACAAGTCGAAGCAGACACGTGCCATTGTTACCCTTCTCGTCGGTCGGCTTCGTGGCGAAGATGCATCTCTATGTCATACAGTTTCTTCCGTAGTTTATCCAGCTCCGTCACCGACAGTTGGTCGAGTGGGGCAGATAGTTCCGTTGTCGGCAAAATTAGACTATCTGGCAGTCGCTGTGAGAAGTAGTTCATGTTGTCAAGGAGAGACTGCTGGTCGCTGATGCTGTCTTGCTTTTGTTGCGTTTTGAGGTATTGCAATATCCTTAACCCATCTGCCTTCTCGTGAAATGATTTGGTAAATTGCTTGAGATTGGGGGCGTTTTTTCTTAGTGGAAGCCACAAGTTATCATCTTGAAATTGTGCTTTCAGGAAGTTAAGAAATGGCGTCTCCACATCATGGTGGTATAATTCCGGGATGAAGTTGTAGTTTTGCTGAATTTCCTCAAAGAGGGAGTGCCGATAAATGGGATAACTGCTCCAATCACCCTGGTCGCCTTTAATCATAGCCGGACCGGTTCCGAAGAATACCCGAGCCGAAAATCTCGCCGCCGGATGAACCACATCGGAAAGCCATTGATGTACATAACTCATTTTTCGGAGTTTCTGCAACAGATAGAAATCCTCGCCGCTCTTCATGGGGGTAATACCGCCGATTTTTTTCAGTGCATTTGTCCTTGTGGCAATGGCCGAGCCAACAGCAGTAAATGCAAAGGGACTTTCAATCAAAAAGAGGTTGATCAAATAACTTCTCATATAAATTTCGTACCGAAGAATCGCCTTATTGGCTCTTTCGTCGTCGCCCAACGGATGGAAATAGGGGACAGATAGTGCGATGGCTTTGGGATGCTCTTCAAAGAAATCCCCGATTGTCTGAAAATAGCGATGTGAAAACAGCGTGTCTGCGTCCAAACTAATTAGTACATCTTGCGGTTCCGCCCGCTGAAGGATGTAATCGAATAACGTTTTTCGGGCTTGCCCTACGCCGGTTCTTTTCCCATTCCATCCTTTTCCTTGGGAGCTGTTGTCCAGTACATGTATCGGAAATCGTTCTTCGGTACGGAGTTTCGTTAAGGTTAATAAGTTGTCTTCACAAACGGACACTTTCTCGGGGTCATTCCACCAAGAATCTGGTTGATTCACACACACGTAGACGGTATAGTTGAAGGTGGTCTTTTGTTGTTCGATAGCGGCTAACGTCGCAGGCAGATATCTTGATTCATTCATTGCCGGTATGGCAATGTGTAAATGACTTCTCAATGGTTCGGAACTTTCTCGCATGGTTTTCTTACGTTTCTGACGGAACTTGTTGCACTTATATCACCAACAAGTCCGCGGCAGAAAAATCAAATCAACGGGACCAATTAAAACGGAAGGTCATCCCCATCCATACTTGACTCGATCGGGGGCATAGGATCCGGTTCTGCGCGTTTAGGTCCTATCGGTGCCGCGGGAGAGGCACTCCGGTTATCATCCGATTTCTGGCCCAACATAGTGAAGGTATTGGCTTCAATTTCCGTGATGTACTTTTTGGCACCATTGTCTTCCCACGAACGGGTTTTGATTTTTCCCTCTACGTAAATCAATTTTCCTTTGGTCAGATACTTCTCAGCGATTTCAGCCAAATTGCGCCAGCAAACAATATTGTGCCATTCGGTCTGTTCCTGACGATTTCCATCCTTATCCTTATAATACTCGGTAGTGGCTAAGGAGAAGTTGGCCTTCTTGGTGCCATTTTCAAATGTTCTTACTTCAGGGTCTTTCCCTAAGTGGCCGATTAAAATAACTTTATTTATTCCAGACATAATAATGAGTTTTAAATTTCAACACAAAGATACTATTTTTAAGAACGTAAGTCAATATATTGTTAATAACTTTTTAAAAAAGATTAAAAATATATTTTATTTCTTTAACGGTTTGTAACCGGATTCTTTCAAAATCATTTGACTATCCGTATTTTTCATTAAATCATCCAAAGAAAGCTCTGTATGATTTTCCATATAACCTTGCACAATTTTCCATCCGATAAAAGCACCCAATCTCCCCGGAGAGGCATTGGTAAAGGGTTTGGTAAAGGGTGCCTCTTCAATAAACTTGCGACGGGCATCTTCATCCTTTGAGAATAACAACTCTTTTTCAATGAGATAGTTCCAAATTTCTGGTTGGTATTGGTTGGCCCATGCGTATTTTTCGGGTGTATATCCGATTAAATCCTCTTCGGTCCTTTGCGGAAACATCAATTCCGTGAAATAGAGTTTTTTCCCTTCATAAATCATGTGGTCCAAAAGGGTAATTCTGGTTTGTTCGGGCAGATGTTTATATACCAATGCTTTTTTAAAGCAATCAATGGCGATATACTTTTTATCGAAGCGTTCACTGATGTATAAAGGAATTCCAATCTTTTTGTAGTGGGGCGAGTCTGCCCCCATGTACATGTCCAAATGAATGAAAATATGATTTTCGTAGCCGAATACGGAAGGACTTTCGGTGTCAATCCCCGGGACCAGTGTGAAAAAAACAGGAATCTCTGCGTTGGGGTAATAATG
>CAZWCI010000132.1:0-4725 GCA_964632815.1 uncultured Lentimicrobiaceae bacterium
TTGAGTGAATTTGTCAAACGAAGTATTGAATTATTATAAAAAAAGACTAATTTATATTTATAAAAAGGGGATATTTATTCAAAATATCCTCTTTTTCAATAAATATTTATAATTTCTTCAGAAAAGAGAGAATTTTTTAAGTGAAAGCCATTATATTTCAAATATATTGTTATTTTTGCAAACAAAAAAATAAGAATTAATATTTTTTAAAATCATTCAATATTAACTAATTTTATTATTCCGTATGAAAAAAAATTATGTACTTTTTTTAGTGTTATTTGCCCTCGTATTTGGGGTAAAAGCACAAAATTGTGATACGGTAAGGAGTATCAATGCTTCTCTCCATTCACCCACTTGGTATGATATTGCCTTAAATTGGCAGGCACCTGCATTAGCTCCTCCACAAGGTGTTTTGACATGGTCTGCAGAGAGCAATAATGATGGTATCGGAACCGGCGGCGCTGCTGATTTTGACGTTGCCCATCGTTTTGAAACAACTGACTTGACTGCATTTAACGGAAATAGCTTAACAACGGTCAGTTTCATTCCATTAATTAATGAATGTACCTATTCCATAAGAGTATGGTTAGGCAACAACGGTTCAGGTCCTGACACTTTAATTATTGACCAATTGCTCAACAATGCCGATTTGACATTAAATGTCTGGAACGACATACAACTTTCCACTCCCATTGTGATTGATGCTTCTCAGGAGTTATGGATTGGAATAAGATGCAATACCACTACCGGATATCCTGCAGCATGCGATGCAGGTCCGCAAGTAGCCGGAAAAGGCAACATGATATATTTTCAGGGAGCATGGGATGAGTTGACCAATTTAGGAGCCAGTTTAACTTATAATTGGAATATCAAAGGAATCATTCCCCCGCAAGATCTTGGAAACGGAATTGTAACGGGATATAAGATTTTACGTAATTCTGTAATTATTGATACTGTAACGAATTTAAGTTATTTGGACCAAGTTTCGGGTGCAGGTTTATATACATACGACATTGCAGCATTATGGACAAGCGGTTGTACCGAAACTTTCAACACAATACAAGTCAATATGGATCCTGACCCGTGTGAAAGTGCAGTTACCGTATTTCCTTACTTGTGTTCATTTGACAGTGTTATACAAAATAATTGCTGGTCTGTTTATGATGTAAACAACGATGGATACACATTTTCGATTGACAACGTAAATGGTTATGCTATTTACAATTATAATAGTAACAGCAATGCCAATGATTGGTTGGAATCTCCCACATTTACTTTAACCGGAAATCAATACCTTTCATTTGACTACAGAGCAGCTTCTGCATCATATCCGGAAAAATTCTCCGTACTATTAGTTTCTGCAACAGACACAATTACGTTGATGCCAACGACACAAGTTACAAATACAACTTATATTAATCAAATTATTTCTTTAGGAGGTTACACGGGAAATTATAACATTGCATTTGTGGCAGAATCAGATGCGGATCAATTTCGTTTATATTTCGACAATTTTATGATTAATAATGTACCTTCACCGAGCATTGAAGCTAATTTAGATACGATTGACTTCGGACTATATGCCGCAGGTCAAGTTTCTACTCCGGCGATGGTTGTTGTTACCGGATGGAGTTTAACCAATAACATTGCTGTAACAACAGCAGCTCCTTTCCAGGTATCTTTGGACGGAAACGTTTATGCATCATCAGTAGTAATTCCGACTGTAGACAATTTCTTCTATCGTGATACACTTTATTTCACTTATAATCCGATTGCCGCAGGTCAACATCAAAACACCACTACTTTAACCAATCCTGAAGCGACACAAGTTAATATTACTTTATTAGGAGAAGCTATTGATTGTCAGGTTGTCACTACTTATCCGTATGTATGTAATTTTAACCCACAGACTCCTGAAACTGTTTGTTGGACGATTGAAGATGTTGACAATGATGGAATTATTAGTGGAGAAGGTCTATTCTCCTATATGGCATATAGTGATGCCAATCCTGGATGTGCTGTGTATTTTGCAAGTCTTGATACAAACATTGCTGATGCAAATGACTGGCTTATTTCACCTTCCTTTACCATAGGACGGAATATGTATGCATCGTTTGAATATTTGGTAAGTCAAACAATTGATTGGGATTTATGGCAATACGTACCCGTTCCGGAAACATTTTCAGTATGGATTATTCCTGATGGTTCTACTTATGAAGACATTGCCACTCCGGTTATTGCATCGCAAACTGTTTCCAATACTAATTTTGCATCTCAGTATATTGATTTAACACCTTATACAGATCAAAGAATTCAAATTGCCATTAAAATTGAAACTCCAAGGGCTACAGGTGGATATTTTGTAGTAGATAGTTTTAGAGTAGATACGATGCCTGATCCATCTTTGGTTGCCACTCCTGATTCTTTAAATTTCACAGCTCCTGCCGGTTCGATTTCCATGACACAACAAGTATCTGTAGAGGGATTGAGTTTACTCGCCAACATCACAGCTATGACTCATCGTCCGTTTGAAATTTCTGCAGACGGTATTTCTTTTGACACTATAGCAACTCTTACTTTCACTCAAATCTACACCAATGTTCCATTATATGTAAGATTTAATGCTGCCACACAAGGCACCTTTACGAATGAAATCACCTTAAGTTCTACAGGAGCTACTGACACTGTCTATTTAACAGGAGAAGCTTTAGATTGCCCTGCTACGGCAGTTCCTTTCACAGAAGATTTCGAAAATGGCATTCCTGAATGTTGGCTTAATGTAGATCAAGATGGTGACGGACACATTTGGGAAAGCAATGAACTTTCGGCACATCAAGGAACAGGAATGGCTGCATCCGCGTCATACGACAATGATTTCGGTGCTTTACATCCGGAAAACTGGCTCATCACACCCGGAATTATTATTCCTGCTGCCGGAGCCAATATTACTTGGTGGGTAGCCGCACAAGATCCCGCTTATGCAGCTGACTTCTATGAAGTTAAAGTATCCACTTCAGGATGGGATATCGCTAATTTCAACACCATATTTTCTGAAACGCTTACTACAGACACATGGCAACAAAGATATGTCGACTTAGCTACTTATGCAAACCAAACCATTCATGTTGCGTTTGTACATAAAAACAGCTATGATGAGTATTGGATGAAAATTGATGACATCAACGTAACTGAAGGAGTAAGCATTGAAGAACAGAGCGTTGCCGGCCGTGTAGCTATTTATCCGAATCCGACCAATGAAGTTTTGAATGTTTATGCAGAAAACTATCAAAAAGTGGATATTCTGAACTTCTTAGGACAGGTTGTTTATAGCAATCAAGTTACGGACAATCAATTCCAAATTAATGTTTCTGATCTTTCCTCCGGCGTATATTTCATTCGTCTATCGGGAGAGAACACAGTTACAAAGAAATTCGTAAAAGAATAAACTTGTTTTGAATACTTTAAAAGAGGTTGTCTTCATGGCAACCTCTTTTTTTTTGTTCTCTTCAAAAAAATTGCTTCGGAGCACATTCGTTTCAAGTTCCATGCGTGAGGACGCAGGTGGAAAGCCCGCAAGGACGGAAGCCGATGTGCCGCTGCTGCAAAAAAGCGACCGGAGGAAGCTCTTTTTGCAGCTTTGCGAGCACACGGCTTACGGACGCGGACTTGGAACCGGAGGCCGACGGCGAAGCCGGCACGCCCAAAACAAAAATAAAATTAAATAAAAAGATTTCTCTATTTTCAAGCAGAGAAATCGGTCACTTTCCAAAATATATTATCTTTGCACTTAAAAAATACCTTTTTTAGACAGATTAAGAATAGGGTAAATAGAAACATTTTATTTTAGCATGATACAAAAAGGAGATATTTCGCATATTTTACGAAAATTAAGACTGATTTGGTTTACGGACTTTCTAAGATATCAAATACAAAAAATTAAAAATCGGCGAGCGAATAAAGATTTTCGGAAGACACATCCGGAAGTGGCATTACCTCCCGATTATTTGATTTATGAATCGTTTCAGTTGCATTATAAAAAATACTATACGGAGAGTCGAGAAACGGCACAATGGTTAATCGGACATTTCGAGAAACACATTGAATTGGAGCAGAAAACCATTTTGGATTGGGGTTGTGGCCCCGGCCGATTGATACGTCATCTTCCCACTTTAATCGGTCCCGGATGCAGTTATTACGGAACTGACTATAATCGTGCGAGTATTGAATGGTGTCGTACACACATTCCGGATGTTCATTTCAATCTCAACCAATTGGAAGCCAAACTTCCGTATCCGGATGAGTTTTTTGACATTATTTATGGGATTTCGATATACACCCATTTATCCGAAAAGATGCATTACGAGTGGCATCGTGAGTTATCGCGAATATTAAAACCCAACGGCATCATGTTGATGACCACTCAGGGAGATCCGTTTCGCGTAAAATTGACGGAGCCGGAATCCATACGTTATCAACAAGGAAAATTGATTGTCCGGGGGCAAGTTAAAGAGGGGCATCGCACGTACTCTGCTTTTCATCCGCCGGTTTTCATGGAACAATTATTCAGCAATATGAAGATTGAAGAACACATTGTGGGGCAACCCGAAAAGGGCAAATGGCTTCCTCAGGACATTTGGATAATCAGAAAAAACAAATAAAGAGAACAACCAACATGAAAGATCACTTACAAGTAATCGGTTTTGATGCCGATGACACCCTTTGGCT
>CAZWCI010000133.1:0-1496 GCA_964632815.1 uncultured Lentimicrobiaceae bacterium
TTGGTAAATTGTTCTTGTGTGAGGGTTACAATAGAAGCCGGAATCCCGCCGGACTCTTTTCCGATGGCATTGTCGGGAAATAATGTTTTTAAGTTGTAATACACCAGCAAACGACTTGGATTTGAGAGCGCACCTTTCATTTCGTTATATACAACTCCTTTATAAATGGGGGTTTCCTCTTTGTCGGTAAGTTCATAATGCCAGCCTTCTTGTTTTAGGATGCGCGGATCGCTGTAAATCAAAGGATTCAGTACTGCATCCAAATAGACATGCATAAGGTTGAAATAGTCCTTGTCATTTAAACTGGCTACGGGATATTCCGTTAGTTCCCTTGAAGTCATGGCATTCAAAAAAGTATTGAGCGACCCTTTGGAAAGAATGTCGAACGGACTTTTCACGGGGAAGTTTTTAGAGCCGTTGAGTACGGAATGTTCTATGATATGTGCCACTCCGTTATCTGAATTGGGAAGCGTTTTGAAGGCGATATTGAAGGTTTTATTCTCATCCTCATTGGCTACTTTAAAGAGCTTGGCACCACTTTTCACGTGTTCAAAGTAGTAACATTCGGAGTTGATCTCTTTGACAAATCTTTTCTCAATCAATCTGAATCCGTGGCGCAATGGCTGTGCGTTAACATTCATAATGCTTATTGTTAATATGATAGTACTTAATATACCGATTAAAATGTTTTTTTTCATATTTTTTTTGGTTATAGGTGTAACGTATTTTATTGTCAAATGTTTCCGTGTTCTCTTATTTTATTTAAAAAGAGGAATCATATAAAGAACCTGATCCATTACAACGATCGTTTTGGGTCCTTTATTTTTGTTGTCGGAAGAAATCGGAGTATAGTTTGATCGTTGGGAATAAACAGGGAGTGAACTGCTGTTATTCATTTTGGGAGCATTGATATTTTCAAACATAATAGCGGGGACTTTAATTCTGCTGTTTGTAGTGGGGTTCTGTTTCGGCAAGGTAGGGTTTTCTTTTGAAAACACCATTGTTCCGTTCGGATGAATCACTTCATTTTGTGCATAATTGTCTACTTTTAATGTTGAATTTAACGGTCTTGCGGCTAAAGAAAACACAAGCATCATCATAAAAGAACAAATCATGGGTTTCATAAGGCATTTGGTTTTTAATTAATAATGTGCAAATAAACTGCTGTTTTTATAAATGGCCAAGCTAATTTCGGTGAATGGCTTTTTTCTTCGATAAGTGGTTTTTAATTTCGTTCAATGATTATTTATGAATAGCGAATTGAGAACTATTTGGTTGATTTTCAAGAGGCGGTTGCAAAAAAGATGTTTATCGGTCTTTCTTTTATGAAATAAATAATTGAATATTTTTTGGACGAGATTTCAGTTTATTGATTATTTTTGCGCGGCAGAGAAATGGATGGGGAAGGATAAGAATATTAAAATAAAGAAAGATGGAATTAAAAGTACTTAAACAAAAAGAACTCACTTTCTGGCATTATCAGATTGTCGGTTGGG
>CAZWCI010000133.1:1596-4718 GCA_964632815.1 uncultured Lentimicrobiaceae bacterium
ATGGATGAAGATAAATCTAAGTCCAAAGAGTTGCTTTGCGAGTTATCGGAATTTTTGAGATACTCCTTGGAACAAAAGAATCTGGCGCATGTTCCCCTTAAGGAAGAGTTGAAAGCCATTCGCTTGTATTTATCCATAGAGAAAAAGCGATTTGAAGATAAATTATTGATAGACTATGATATTCAATCGGAGGCGATGGAACTTCCTGTGCTTAGTTTTTTGCTTCATCCTTTAGTAGAAAATGCAGTTAAATATGGAATGAAGACCACGGCATTACCCTTACGGCTCACTATCAGTGCTTGTGTTCAAGAGGAAAATTTACTTATTTCTGTGGCCAATTCAGGGAAATTAATAGATCCCAAAGAAGAACACTCAGGGACTCAGGTAGGACTCAAGAATGTTCAAGATAGAATTCAATCTACGTTTGCCGAAGGTTCCTATTGTAAATTGGAACAAATTGACGATTATGTAGTGGCCACGATTTTGATTAAATACAAATAACAGCATGCCGTCAAAAAAAGAATTACAGGTAATCATTGTGGATGATGAACGATTGGCACGCAATGCGCTACGTTCGTTGTTGGAAGAGCGGAGAGAAGTGCGCATTATTGCGGAAGCGGACACGGTTCCTGCTGCCCTCGAGAAAATAGAAACCCATAAGCCTGACCTTATTTTTTTGGATATCCAAATGCCCGGAGCCACGGGTTTTGATTTGGTTGAGAAGTTGACCTATATGCCGCATATCATATTTGTGACCGCTTACGATCGATATGCGGTAAGAGCATTTGAAGTAAATGCTCTTGATTATCTGGTTAAACCGGTTAGTCGCGACCGATTGGCGGAAGCTCTTTCGAGAGTGCATGAAGAAGAAGTAACGATGCTTCCTGCAGAGAATAAATTAGCCATTGACGATCGATTGTTTATTCAGTTTTCCAATCGCTATCTGTTTCTCAGTGTTTCTAAAATAGTCACGATTTTGGCTTCGGGAGATTATTCGGATGTAAAAACCGCAGATGGACAGCACGGGTTGACTAATAAGACTATGCAGGAATGGGAAAAAAGACTCCCGGAGAATACGTTTGTACGCATCCATCGATCTTGTATTATCAATTTGGATTATGTTGAGCGTGTGGAAGAGTGGTTCCATAATAGTTTTAGAGTTTTCCTTTCCGGCATGGAAGAGCCGGTAATTATGAGTCGCAGATATGCCACTTTCATTAAAAGCAGGTTGGGATAGTAAATTTTAATTTACTGCCACTACTATATAGTAGTTTTTCTTTCCTTTTTGAATTAAAATATATTTGTCGTTAATCAGTTGGTCTGCTGAGATGGAGAAATCTTCGACAATTTTAATTTTATTGACAGAGACGCCGTTATCTTTTAACATTCTACGGGCTTCGCCTTTGGAAGGGAAAATTGAGGTATATTCGGTAAGAAAGTCAACGATAGAGATCCCTTGTTTCAAAACGGAGCGGGATATTTCGGTTTGAGGAACTCCGTCAAATACGGCGAAGAACATCTTTTCCGAGAGCGAAGTCAAACTCTCAGCAGTTCCTTTGCCGAATAATATTTCTGATGCGTTCAGGGCTGCTCCGTAATCTTCCAACGAGTGAACTCTTACGGTAAGGTCTTTAGCGAGTGCTTTTTGGAGGAGTCTTAGATGGGGTTCTTGGTCATGTTCTTTTTCAATATTTTCAATTTCCTCTTTAGATAAAAGAGAAAAGATTCGGATATATTTTTTGCTGTCCTCATCGGAGCAGTTGAGCCAGAACTGGTAAAAGGTATAAGGAGATGTTTTTTCGGGATCCAGCCAGATATTTCCTTTTTCGGTTTTGCCGAACTTGCCGCCGTCAGCTTTGGTGATTAACGGGCAGGTAAGTGCGAATGCTTCTCCGCCTGCTTTTCTTCGAATGAGTTCGGTGCCGGTAGTGATATTGCCCCATTGGTCGGAGCCACCCATTTGTAATTTACAGTTGTATTGTTCATATAGATGGAAAAAGTCGTATCCCTGCACCAATTGGTAGGAAAATTCAGTAAAAGACATTCCTTCGCCTTCGCCGGAAATTCTCTTTTTTACAGAGTCTTTAGCCATCATGTAATTAACGGTTAGGTGTTTCCCGACATCGCGGATGAAATCCAAAAAGGAGAATTTGCTCATCCAGTCATAATTATTGAGCAATAGCGCTGAATTATTTAGCCCTGTATTAAAGTTCAAAAACTTACTCAATTGCTTTTGGATACATTGTTCATTATGACGCAGTGCTTCTTCTCCCAATAAGTTTCGTTCCTGAGATTTGCCCGATGGGTCTCCAATCATTCCGGTAGCTCCGCCTAAAATGACAATCGGACGATGTCCGCAACGTTGAAAATGGTTCAACATCATCACACTCACCAAATGACCGATATGCAGAGAATCTGCTGTAGGATCTATTCCTACGTAAGCGGTCGTCATCTCTTTATTTAACTGTTCTTCTGTGCCGGGCATTATGTCGTGAATCATCCCACGCCATTTTAATTCTTCTACAAAATTCATTATTTCTTTATTTGTTCTTTTTATTATTCTAAAATTACGTGCAAAAATACGAAAAAAATATCCTCTCCGGAAAAAATAGAGAACTCTTTTTCAAGGAAGTTTTTTTCCATTCTTTATTGGCCTAAGTCTATTTTGATATTTTACGGAATTAATTTTTTTTAACAAAAAAAATTAATTTGCTTGCTTTTCTATTTAAAAATGATATATCTTTGTGATATCATTTTAATATCAAAAAATAAAAAATAAAATTTATGGAAACGAAAGAATTTGAATTTAAAGGTTGCAGATGTAACGGCTTTATCATGTTATTCATTATTGCCTTATTAATAGCCCTGTTTCCCATTGTGTTTTACAACGGATGGCCTTTGTGGATTGCCTTTACCTCGCTGGGATTAGCGTTGTTTTTCTGTGGCGGGTTTGTTATGTTGGAGCCGAACACGGGGAGAGCGATGGTGTTTTTTGGGAAGTACGAAGGGTCATTTTATCGTACCGGTTTAACGTGGGTAAATCCGTTATTGATTGCAAAGAAAATCTCTTTGCGTGCGCGGAATTTGAATGGAGAACCGATAAAAGTAAACGACAAAAACGG
>CAZWCI010000134.1:0-4673 GCA_964632815.1 uncultured Lentimicrobiaceae bacterium
AATATCTATAAACAGATTTGTTTAATAGCCGAAACGTCTCATTATTGAATCGTTATTCCGCCAGTCTTTAAGCACTTTTACGGAGATGTCCAAGAAGATATGTTTGTTGAGAAACTCTTCGATATCTTTGCGAGCTTCACTACCTAACTGTTTGATGGCTGCACCTTGTCGGCCGAGGATGATCCCCTTTTGGGTGTCGCGTTCCACATACAGCGTAACTCCGATATTGGTGATGTTTTCCTCTTCTTTAAAGCTGTCGACGACCACTTCTACGCTGTAAGGAATCTCTTTTTGATAGAGCAGAAGAACTTTTTCTCGGATAATCTCCGAAACGAAAAAGCGCAAGGGACGGTCGGTCAGTTCATCTTTGGGAAAATAGGGAGGACATTCGGGCAGCAGTTGCACAATAAGTTCCATTAGATGTTGGATGTTGACCTTCATCAGTGCGGATATCGGAACAATTTTGGCGTTGGACAGCAGTGTTTGCCAATAGGTTGCGGCAGCCGTAACCTGTTCTGTGGTAGCTTTGTCTATTTTATTGATTATTAAAACAATCGGAATATCAATATGCTGAAGCGTATGAATAATAGCTTCGTTGTATTTGGTTTCGCCGCACTCGATGAGATAGAGGATGACATCGGCATCGCTAAGAGATTCTTGCACGAACTCCATCATCTTACTTTGCATTTTGTATGCGGGGGTGAGGATTCCCGGAAGGTCGGAATAGACAATTTGGAAATCATCGCCATTGACGATGCCTTTAATTCGGTGTCGGGTGGTTTGGGCTTTTGCTGTAATGATGGAGAGCTTTTCTCCCACGAGTTCATTCATCAATGTGCTTTTGCCTACATTCGGATTTCCGATAATATTCACAAATCCGGCACGGTGTATGGGTTCTTTCATAAGTACAATATTTAATCTGACGGCACGAAGTCGCGTCTTGCTTTAGGTTGTTTTATTAAAGAGGACAGGTTCTTTGGTGGCCATTTTGAGGTAGGAATCATGCGTCAGCCAGTCGCCGGTATTGAGATAAACGGCTCCTTCCACGAGCGGAATTTGGAGAGGCAGGTGGCGGTGTCCGTATATAAAGTAGTCAATTTTTTCATTTTCTAAGACCGAAAGAGCGAAGCGAACGAGGAACTCTTTATCGTTGCCCATGAAAAACTCTTCCTGCGCGGAGGTCATGGCGCGGCTTTGTGCGGAGAAGAAGCGGGCAATCGAAAAGGCGCAACGCGGATGGAAAGCTCCGAACAACGCAATATTCGGACGGAATGCAAAGAGTGCTTTAATGAATTTGTAGCCGTAATCCTTGGGACCCAACCCGTCGCCATGGCCAACCAGACAATGTTTGCCATTGATGATGAAAGCTTGTTGTTGGCGGAAAATAGTAAAACCGAACTCCTTTTCAA
Source organism: uncultured Lentimicrobiaceae bacterium (assembly GCA_964632815.1). Taxonomy (GTDB): domain Bacteria; phylum Bacteroidota; class Bacteroidia; order Bacteroidales; family WCHB1-69; genus DUOL01. Next base: position 1,410 of record CAZWCI010000134.1, read on the forward strand.
AATAGTCTTTCACCCACATATCATGATTTCCGGTAAAATAGTAAACCGTAATTTGTCGTTGACGCAGTTCCGCGAACTTTGCAAACAATCGATAATAGCCTCGAGGAACCACATCGCGGTATTCGAACCAAAAATCGAAAATGTCACCCAACAAAAAAAGATGTGTTGCATCTTGTTGAATATTGTCTAACCATTGAATGATACGGAGTTCTCGCTCTTCATTCTTTGTTTTGTTCGACGGTGCCCCCAAATGAAAATCCGATGCAAAGTAGCAAATGCCGTTGATTGAGATGGGATTTTGAAAGTAAGTCATGCTTTTCATCAACTTAAATTTCGACAAAAATACAAAAAAATGAAGTGCAAACAATGCTCTGTTTGATTATGTATCAACGGGGTTAAAAAAGATTGTTCGACAATAATATAATTTTGTATCTTTGCTTTTCTCTTTCAGAAAACATTAAATTAATAGAAATCAATACCATGAAGAAAATTCTGGTAACCGGAGGCGCCGGTTTTTTAGGTTCTCATTTATGTGAAAAGCTTCTTAATGAGGGCAATGAAGTAATCTGTCTGGACAATTATTTCACAGGTCGCAAGAGCAATATTGTGCATCTGCTGGACCATCCCTATTTTGAGCTGATTCGTCATGACATCACGGCTCCTTTTTATATTGAGTTGGATGAGATTTATAATTTGGCCTGTCCGGCCTCTCCGATACATTATCAATACAATCCCATCAAGACGGTAAAGACTTCTGTCATGGGTACGATTAATATGTTGGGGCTGGCGAAGCGAATTCGGGCAAAAATGTTGCAAGCTTCGACCAGTGAAGTTTACGGCGACCCAACGGTTCATCCACAGCATGAAGAGTATTGGGGCAATGTGAATCCCATCGGATTGCGTTCCTGTTATGATGAGGGCAAACGGTGTGCCGAGACGCTCTGTTTTGATTATCACCGACAGAACAATGTACGGATTAAGGTAATCCGAATTTTTAATACATACGGTCCGCGTATGCACCCCAACGATGGACGGGTAATTTCCAATTTTATTGTTCAGGCACTCAAAAATGAAGACATTACCATCTACGGAAGCGGAAACCAAACGAGAAGTTTCTGTTATTGCGACGACATGATCAAAGCAATGATTTCCATGATGAATACCGGAGATGAGGTGATTGGCCCCATCAACGTAGGAAATCCGGATGAGTTCACCATTAGGCAGTTGGCCGAATTGATTATCAGTCTGGTGGGCTCACGTTCCAAAATTGTCTATCTTCCTCTTGTCGAAGATGACCCGATGCAACGGCAGCCGGTCATCGACAAAGCCAAACAGATATTGAACTGGGCTCCAACCGTGCCATTGAAAGAGGGACTGCTCCAAACCATCGCGTACTTTGACCAAGAACTTTCCCAATAATTATAGATATGTTGAAAAAAATCATCCTTCAGAAAGGAAAAGAAAAATCATTACAACGTTTTCATCCCTGGGTTTTTTCGGGAGCTGTATTAAAGAAAGATGGGGGCATTGCCGACGGCGATATGGTGGAAGTAGTGGACTATAACCATCACTATCTGGCTACCGGTCATTACTTCAACAGCTCCATTTGTGTTCGGGTATTCAGTTTTGAACAGGTATTGCCGGATGCCGATTTCTGGAAACAAAAAATATTGAAAGCAATCGCATATCGTCGGGCCATTTCATTGTTGAACAATGAGAAAACGACCATGTTTCGCTTGATTAACGGTGAGGGAGATGAGTTGCCCGGGTTAATTGCGGATTGGTTCGACGGCCACGTGGTGCTTCAATTTCATTCTTATGGCATGTATTTACTTAAACAAACGGTGGTTTCGATATTGCTTGAACTCTTTTCCGGGGAAATTAAGTCCATTTATAATAAAAGTGAAGCAACCTTGCCGGAATTAAAGTCTTTTTCTCCGAAAGACGAATTGCTATTTGCGGCTTTTGACGAAGTACTTGTTCAGGAAAACGGAATTCCTTTTTATATTGACATTATCAAAGGCCAGAAGACTGGTTTTTTTATAGATCAACGAGAAAATCGTGATTTGGTAAGACAATTTACAAAAGGAAAGCGGGTATTGAATCTATTTTGTTACACCGGAGGTTTTTCATCCTATGCGGTAGAAGGAGGAGCTTCGTTGGTTCATTCGGTGGATATTTCCAAAAAAGCGATTGAATTTACGGATAAAAATATCGCGATGTGTGCTCCGAAGCCGGATGTACATCAATCATTTGCCGACAATGTATTTGATTTTATGGAAAAGATGGAGTCCGATTTTTACGATGTAATCATTTTGGATCCTCCGGCGTTTGCCAAACATCATAAGGTTAAGGAACAAGGAATTAAAGGTTATAGGGCCATTAATCGAAGAGCATTGGAAAAAATCAAGTCCGGCGGCTTTTTGTTCACTTTTTCTTGTTCTCAGGCTATTTCTCAAGAGGAATTTCAGACCATTATTTTCTCTGCGGCTGCGATGGAACACAAAAAAGTTAGAATTGTCAAACACCTGCAGCATGCCATGGACCACCCAATCAGTATTTTTCATCCGGAAGGAAGTTATCTGAATGGATTATTATTGTACGTGGAGTAACGAGAATCGCTTTTTCGTTACTATCAATGTCGTTTATGGGAGATTTTATCGTAAATTACTATTTACATTTTATTTGAGTTTATTTCTCTATTTCCGTTGAACAATTTTTTTGAACAAGTCAATGGCGTTATCGCAATCTTCTTTATCGTCAAAAGAGATTACATTTAAGCTGCCTTCCACCTCTTTTCCACCGATGGTTCCTTTGACTACTTTTCCCTTTTTTAAGACGATAATCATATTATGGAATCCGTCATTCTCATAGTTGATTTCCGAGATATCGCCCATTTTAAAAGTAAAACTGTTGCCATTGTCATCCTTTCGGATGATGGTTCCGTTGTCGTCAATACTTAAAACGGTTTTATACAATGAGTTTTGCAATACATCATTTAAGGCTTCAAGATTAGGATCTACGGTTGTGAAAGAACTGACCACTAAAGCGCATAATACGATTATACCCGATAGGGTGATTTTGTGTGTTTTCATAATTTTTTAATTTAATGGAAAAATAGGGTGGATTAAATTTATCTTCTTGATATATATAACGATAAATAATATGAAAAATATATTTAATGGTAAAAAAATCCGACAAAATCTATTTTATTTTTAACAGGACAATAATAATTTTATTAATTATTTTTTTCTTTTGGGCGTG
>CAZWCI010000135.1:0-4667 GCA_964632815.1 uncultured Lentimicrobiaceae bacterium
AATCAATTATTTATTGAAGGAATTACTCCTCAATCCGTGGAATTTTATAACATTCTTGGAAATCATATCTTCACCATCAACAATCCGGGTAATGTAATTTCGACAGAAAATTTATCAAACGGAATTTACTTGGTAAGATTTATTACAGACGAAGGAATCGCTGTTAAGAAAATTATCAAACAATAAATTTCTTCCGAATATTTTAAAAAAGCTGTTCAGATTTTTTTGAACAGCTTTTTTTTTGAAATAAAAGTGCTACGAATAAAAAAAATAATTCGTATATTCATGGCAATAATAAATACTTCAAGAAAAGAAATTAAAAAGCCACGAATGCACGAATATTCTGTATTCTCGTCGGCATTCAAAATAAATTGGCAAGACTGAGATAAACCGCAATTGATGAAAGCACTCGGCAAAGTGGTGAAAGGATAAGTCTTTTGCCCTCCCGACCGCGTGAGGTGCTTAGGCGGAAAGCCCGCAAAGACGGGAGGCGATGTGGACGCTGCTGCAAAAAAGCGACCGGAGGAAGCTCTTTTTGCAGCATTGCGACCACACGACTACCGGCTGCGGACTTGTAGCCGGGCACCGACGGCCAACGGCCGGCACGCCCAAATAAATAAAATCGGCTACTTGATTATCAAATCCTTTTGATTGTTTTTCCCGGTTTTTATTTTTTCCCGGATAACAATAGTTTTTTATATATTATTGAGATAATTAAACCGAAAAGATGAATCTTTAATAAATACATTTTTTGTATTTTTGCACTCACTAAAAATAAAACATATATGCTTAGAACACACACATGCGGGGAACTGAATTCTTCAAATATCGGGCAAATTGTTACGCTCTGTGGATGGATTCAAAAAATCAGAAACTTAGGAGGAATGACCTTTATCGACTTACGAGATCGATATGGAATCACTCAGTTGACTTTCGATAGTTCTCAAAATGCAGACCTGCACAAAAAAGTACAGGAATTAGGTCGCGAATGGGTGATTCAAGCAAATGGAACCGTCGCAGAAAGATCAAATAAAAACAAAAATATTCCCACCGGTGATATCGAAATCATTGTTTCGGACTTTTTAGTTTTAAATCAATCGCTCACTCCCCCATTTACCATTGAAGACGAGTCAGACGGTGGAGATGAGCTACGTATGCGCTACAGATATTTGGATTTACGAAGAAATCCGGTGAAGCAGAATCTTATGTTACGTCACCAATTAGGAATTCAAGTAAGAAATTACATGAATAATATTGGATTTCTTGAAATTGAAACTCCTTTTTTAATACGTTCTACTCCTGAAGGAGCTCGTGATTTTATCGTTCCTTCACGCATCAACCCGGGTCAATTCTACGCACTTCCTCAATCTCCGCAGACCTTTAAGCAACTCCTTATGATGGCCAGCTATGATCGATATTTTCAAATTGTAAAATGCTTCCGGGATGAAGATTTGCGTGCCGACCGTCAACCTGAATTTACGCAAATCGACTGTGAAATGTCTTTTGTAGAACAAGAAGATATTCTGCAAACCTTTGAAGGACTGGTACGTCATATTTTCCATACCGTAAAAGGCCTTGAACTACCCCCTATTGAACGAATCACTTATGCAGATGCGATGAAATACTATGGTTCTGATAAACCGGATGCACGTTTTGACATGAGATTTATCGAACTTAATTCATTGGTTAAGCATCGTGAATTTAAACTTTTTAATGAAGCAGAACTTATTGCCGGCATCGTTGCAAAAGAATGTGCCTCTTATACCCGTAAACAATTAGATGAACTCATTGAGTTTGTTAAACGACCGCAAATAGGCGCATCGGGACTGGTTTATATCCAGTGTCGGGAAGGTAATCAATATAAATCTTCCATTGACAAATTTTATGACCAAAGCGATTTAGAAGCCATTGCGAAAGCCTGTCACGCTGAAGAGGGAGATTTAATCTTGATAATGGCCGGAAAAACAGAAAAAACGCAAAAACAACTATCGGAACTAAGGTTAGAAATGGGAGAAAGATTGGGGCTCCGAAAAAAAGGATGTTATAAAGCACTTTGGGTCATTGACTTTCCATTATTGGAATGGGATGAAGAAACACAACGTTACTACGCAAAACATCATCCGTTTACGGCTCCCAAGCCGGAACACATGGACCTATTGGAAACAAATCCCGGAGAAGTAAATGCCAATGCATACGATTTGGTAATCAATGGAAATGAAATTGGAGGCGGCTCCATTAGAATTCATGAACGTAAGCTACAACAACGAATGTTTAAAGTTTTAGGATTTACCGAAGAAGAAGCTCAAAATCAATTCGGTTTCTTATTAAATGCGTTCCAATATGGTTGTCCTCCCCACGGAGGAATTGCTTTCGGATTCGATCGCTTGTGCGCTGTCTTGTCAGATTCCGAAACCATTCGAGATTTTATTGCATTTCCTAAAAATAATGCCGCCAGAGACGTGATGACAGAAGCTCCGGCAAATGTATCCCCTCTTCAACTCGAAGAACTCGGGATTATAATTCGTGAAACCAAAAAAGAATCTTAATGAACCTGAAAATATTTACATTAATATGTTTCTCCATTTTATTAAATATTTCTCTTTCTGCACAGGAAGATCTTGAACTCAATGATGCCGACACAACCGTCTCTCTTGTTGAAGAAATGGATACCCCTGATGTATCAAATCAAACCTTTGTTACAGACTTGTATAAACTTCCCGCTTATGAATTGTACAACAAAGAATGGAATACTGAATATATCCGAATTCGCGGAATAGCAATTCCTTTTGTAAATGACACTTTACAAATAGTTTTGGTGAATGAAAATTCCGATTATGTTTTTCCCCTCAAGACCGGAAAAGTTTGTTCTCCCTACGGATATAGAAGACAACGAATGCACACGGGCACTGACATAAAATTGAATTTAAATGACACGGTAGTCAGTTGTTTCAATGGAGTGGTCAGAATGGCAAAATCATACAGCGGCTACGGAAAGACCGTTGTTGTGAGGCACTACAATGGTTTGGAAACCGTATACGCTCATTTGAACAGAATTAAAGTAAAACCCGGACAAGAAGTTAAGGCCGGACAATTAATCGGATTAGGCGGCAGAACCGGAAGAGCTACCACCGAACATCTCCATTTCGAAACACGTTTTTTATACGAGCATTTTGATGCGTCACATATGATAGATTTTACAACACAAAAACTCAAAAGTGACACCCTTATTTTAACTCCTAAAAGAATGGGAGTGAAATCTTCTGCTGCCTCAAATTCAACCTCATCCGTTAATTCAACAGATAACGATTATCATATTGTTAGAAAAGGAGATACATTATATGCAATTTCTAAAAAATATGGAATTTCATTAAAAAAAATCCTTCAGATTAACCACATAGAAGAGAACTCAATTCTGAGAATCGGACAAAAAATAAAACTTAAGTAATTATTCTAAAACAGACTCTATACAGATGAAATCCGCTCAATTGTTCAAAGATTTTTTCAATAGTGAAAAAGCAGGAGGAATCACCTTAATTGTTTGTACTATTTTATCATTGTCCATTGCAAACTCCTTATGGGGAGATGCATACACCGGTTTATGGAAAATTCAATTTGCCGGCCATTCGATTGTCCATTGGATCAATGACGGATTAATGACCATTTTCTTTTTATTGATCGGGTTAGAGTTAGAACGAGAAATTTACGAAGGAGAACTTTCGAATCTGAAAGACACAATTCTTCCCATTATGGCTGCTATTGGAGGAATGGCGGTACCTGCAATCATCTATTTATCCTTTAATGCAGGGACAATTACCCAATCCGGCGCAGGAATCCCAATGGCTACAGACATCGCATTTGCTATCGGCATATTATCTCTATTGGGAAAACGGGTTCCCACTTCCTTAAAAATCTTTTTGACGGCTCTTGCAGTCATTGATGATTTGGGGGCCATCTTGATTATTGCAATTTTCTACACCAAAGAGATTATTTTAAGTAATCTTTTGATTGCCATCGGCATCTTTCTAATTCTTTTAATTTTTAACAGATTAAAACTAAAAAATCTAATCTTATACACCATCGGAGGTATCATCATGTGGTACTTCATGCTACAATCGGGCGTTCATGCTACAATCACAGGCGTACTGCTTGCTTTTACCATTCCATTTGGCAACGGAAGCAAAACCTCCCCATCCTATTTAATGGAACATATCATCCATAAACCGGTCGCTTTTTTCATTTTGCCGCTATTTGCTTTAGCCAATACAGCCATTATACTACATTCAGATTTAACCTCAATGTTGGTTGAACCATACAGCATGGGGATTGCATTCGGCTTAATCGTCGGAAAACCTTTGGGGATTATTATCTTCAGTTTTGCAGCCGTTTTTTTGCGAATAGCGAAGCTTCCGAATGATATTAATTGGAAAGGAGTTTTAGGAGTTGGATTTTTAGCCGGCATTGGCTTCACCATGTCCATTTTTATTACCCTATTGGCTTTTGACAATCAAACGATTATTGAAAATTCAAAATTCATCATTTTATGTGCCTCCTGTATTGCCGCAATTATAGGATTTATCTTTCTTAAACTCACATTGCCTAAAACCATAGAAGAAGAAGAAGAAGATAATTTAAATTTTAATAATATTTAGGGCGTGCCGGCTTCGCCG
>CAZWCI010000136.1:0-4584 GCA_964632815.1 uncultured Lentimicrobiaceae bacterium
GCTGCGGACTTGGAACCGGACGCCGGCGGCGAAGCCGACACGCCCTAATAAAAAATAAGATGATTTAAATTAATTAGAAATCTTTTTTTGAGCAACTGCCTCTTTGTACAATTGATCAATCTTTTTGCGAATGTATTGGCTTTTCTTTTGTTGCTGAATCATAGAACGCACATTGTCGTATTCGCTCGGTGAGAGTTCGTGCGTTGTCTGCTTTTCCCGATAATCAAGCAAGACAATGAGATAATGATACTGTTTGTCTTTCGTCTCGATGTATCGGTTTTCGTCGGTTATAGCATCTTTTTCGTTTAAATGAAGGGGGATTTCTATTTCGATATCATCCAAATAGAGCCATTTTTCATCTTCAATAAAATATTCAACCGAATCTCCGCAAAGTTTTTCAATGGTCTTCTTTCCCGAAATTCTTTTTGTCTCATCGAAAAGAATATTTTTAATTTTAGGGATTAACTTGGAGTTGAGCGACAATTTCACATAATTTAACTTCACAATCTCTTTTTCGGTATCCTCATTCATTCCGTACAATTCCATAAAATTTCGGATTTCGGCGTTGCTTACGGGAAACAAGGTGGTGTCTTTGGTTATTTTTTCGTAGTATGCATTAATCAACAATTGCGTTTTTAGTCGGTTCAACTCTTCGGTAAAATTCTTTTCCGAAAGCGATAAGGTTTTTGTAGCTTCGTGAAGGACGATTTTTTCAGTACTCCACTGTTGAATAAAACGATCAATAAAATCAATACTGTCTTGATGGTTGAGTCCTTTCGGCATCACTTCCACTGCCTCCGACAAATAGAGTTTGTTGCCAAAAGCTTCGGCAATAACAATATCATCACTTTTTTTGCAGGAAAAAAAGAGGGGCAATAAAAGTAAAAAAAGCAAGGCTCGTTTCAAAATGTATCTATTTTATGGTTGAAAATAACTCTTCATTGATGTAAACGGGATATTTTTGGCGAAGTCTGGCAATCCAATTTTCTTCCAAGTAGGTCTGATATTCATTGATGATTGATGCTTTCACTTCTTCAAACGGTTTTGGCGTATTGGCATTGTCTGAAGGATATTTGTATTTAACCGTTTCGTAGTAATTGCGAAGTCCTGTGGTGTCTTGAACTGCTTTCATCCACACTTCAGCGGAATTGATTTCATATAAAATCATCCCTTCGTGGTATTCGGTAACCAAATTCTTGAATTCCGGGTATTTTTCGGTAAGGTGCTCATTTTCGTACTTGAGTATCGTTTCAGATACAAAAGCAGGATATTTTTCTTCTAAGAATGCTTCAATTCCTCCGTCCGGAGCCAATCCCTGGAATCGGGAAATGAATTTGGCATACTCTTGTACCGAAACTTTCCGGTCTGCAAAAGTGAAAAGAGGTTTTAATGAATTGATTCCAGAAAGCTCTTCAATATTGATATCCGTGGATTGGAAATAATTGCTCGGAATGTTTTTGGTTAAAAATCCGAAGGCTGCTTTTTTACCCTTTTCTTCGAACTTATATTCTTTTTTGAGTTTTTCTACCAATGATTCTTTACTTTTGTAAGACCTCATGTCTCTGGCAATTTTATTTTTGAGTCCGTACTTAGAATCTGCATCGGCTTTGATGTAGTCAATGGAGATAAGTTTAAGTATGTGCCATCCGGTGGAGGAGTGGATGGGAGCGGAACAACTATCCGGTTTAAGCGAAATGCATGCTTTTACGAAATCGCCCGGACGACGTTGCGGTGAAAATGGTTCTAAGCGACCACCTTTACCAATGGTTCCTTTGTCTTCTGAATATTCGGAAACTAAATCTTCAAAATCAACTCCTTTTTTGAGTTTATCTTGGATGAAATCGATTTTGGCTTTAGTAACCGGAGACATTTTAGCATCTTTAGCCATCGTGTCGGCAATGAAAATATGGGAAACTGTAATTTTTTCGATGGCCGAAACTTTGTCGGTAACATAAATAAGGTGGTAGCCGACACTGCTCTTTACAGGCATAGAAATGGTTCCTACCGGAGTCTTATATGCTCCTACTTCAAAAGGATAGATGAGGTTGAATACGGTGAAATAGCCAAGGTCTCCTTTGTTCCCGGGTTGTATGCGATTATTTTGGGGATTAACACGGTCTTGGGCAGAAGGATCTTCGGAATAGGTCACGGCAGCTTCCGCAAAACTGAGTCCGCCCAATATTTTATTTCGAATATTGATTGCTTTTCTGTATGCTGCTAAGGTATCTTTGGGTAAATCTGAAGTACATTTGATTAAAATATGTGATGCTCTAAGAATGTACTTCGAGTGTTCAAATGCTTCGTCAATTAATGCTTCCGTAACTTCTTTATCGATTAAGTATTGTTGGGCAGACTGATTCCGGTATGATTGCAATTCACGTTGAAAGGCAGTCGAAGTATCCACCTTCATTTCTTTTCCTTCATTGACTTTAAGTTTAAAATTAATGAATAAGTTCAAATAATCACGCAAATCTTGCTTTGTTGCATTTTCAATGGCGTTATTCTTGCCATAAGTGGCTATGAATTGTTCTTTGGTGACCGTATCGCCTCCTACAATCAACAAAACTTGTTGTTGTTGGGCCATAAGAGAATTGAAAATAAAAAGTACGAAACAAATGATGATGATGCGGAGATTAGTTTTCATGCCTATTAATTTGTGGTTTATGCAATTTCTTTAAAAAATTTAAAGATAAAAACAGATAATTTAATAATAAGAGTTGCAAAAATACAAAAAAATAGTAATACCTTTTATTAAGATGAAAGGAGAAAAATAATACTATTTTTTTTTCAGAACTTTAATCAAAAAGTATAGGGTAAAACCCGTATCAAGAGTCATTACCGAAATCATAAGAATAAGTGCTTGGGAATTCATGATTTTATTTTTTTGTATTTTTTTCTTGCCGCAATATAAACTGCAAATGAAATTCCGACAAATAATAGAATCAAGAAATAGCGGGCTAAAGAAATGTAAAAAATCGGATTGATAAAAGAACCGCTCATAATTGGCGCCCCGATTTGGACGATGCTATCTTTAGAAACAAGGTTTTGAGATCCCTCTTTCAAAGGATATGATTTTACATAACCATTCGTGATGCAGTTTTCATTGAGACAAGCAATGTCAAGGGAAGGCCCGTCTTCTTTTTGAATCACGCCCAACACGCGACCGTGCACATCCGAATAGAGCGTGTCTGCAAACCATTGATCGTTCGGGCCGACATCTTTTCCTTTTATTTTTCCTAAAATACTTGTATTATCCACTTCCCAACCCCGAATACTAATGGCAGACCAATCGTCCTGAGCCGGTTTGAAAAAGGCGGTCAAAAATATGATAATTAGGAGAATAGGGGTAATGTACAATAGAATATATTTAAAGATTAATGGGACACGAATATCCGCGGCACGCGTAAACTCTTTCCAACTTTTTCGGATACCGAAAACCCATGAGAAAAGGATTACTTGCATCATGGCAAAGAAAAATAGAGAAGCGGTTCCCGCCCAATAATCATATTCATCAAAAACGCCTTCTTTAAAAAAGAGTATTGTAGGAATTCCGCAAATCAATACTGCTGTACCGGTGATGAGCGAAGCTCTTTTCTTTTGAACATTAAAATTATCCTGCAAAAAACTGACAATGGGCGTACACATTGCGAGTGAAGAGGTGATTCCCGCTATAAATAGTAGTCCGAAGAAAGCTATTCCCATAAAAGCCCCGAACCATGGGCCCCATTTTTGAAAAAGAAACGGAAGTGTTTGGAAGGCAATTCCAAATCCTCCTTCTTCGCTTACCATAGATTGCACCGTTTCCAAGCCGAAAAACCCTACAGATATGGAAATTAGAATTGTACCTCCCAGCACGATTTCCACAAATTCATTCATAAAACCCGTAGCTAGAGAACTGAGGGCAATATCTTGGTTTTGACGAATATATGACGCATAACATTGAATACATCCCATTCCTACGGAAAGAGTAAAAAATATCTGACCGGCGGCTGCAAACCAAACTTTGGGATCCCATAATGACTCATAATGCGGTGTCCATAAAAAATTTAAACCTTCCAATCCGTTAACGATAGCACCGTGTTCACCTGCTTGTATGGATACTCCTTTGATTGCTAAAAAGATCCCCAATACAATCAACAGAGGAACGCCCCAAATGGCGACTTTCTCAATCCCACCTCTTAGACCTTTACTTAATATATAAATGTTAATAGCTAAACATAAAAAATAAAAAAGAATATTCTCATAAGGAATTCCCGATAATGTCGTGTTTGTGTTGTGATAATCATTAAATAAAGCAGCAACTTCATGTTGCGACAAATCATGGAAAGTGCCAATGATGGAATGATAGACATAGGAAAGCGTCCAACTTTCAATATAACAATAGTATGACGCAATTACCAAATTGGAAAAAATGCCAAAAACCCCAATATATCGCCATATTACCTTTCTCCCCATTTTATTCATGATGAAAGGCGTGGAATGAAATCCGAATTTTCCTCCGTATCTACCAATAGTCCATTCAACAAAAAGTAACGGAATGCCCATCAACACAAAACAAACCAAATAGGGAATAATAAATGCACC
>CAZWCI010000137.1:0-4506 GCA_964632815.1 uncultured Lentimicrobiaceae bacterium
TCAGCCACAAAATTGTAGAATTTCTTCACGAACTTGTTTTTCTGAGAGCGATTGCCCCATTTATAGGTAAACGAAGGTTGTCCCTCGCCCGATTTGATGGTTCTCTTTTTGGCATCTACCGCCATAATGGCATCCATAAATTTTGTTTCAGATGAGTAGCCGTACATGCTATTGTTTTCAAATTGGAAGAAGTAGAATGCGTCGTCGAATTCAAAATAGATGTATAGTTTGTTGCGAGAGCCCCGTTTTTCAATCACAATACGCCCCGGCACAACTTTGTTGATTTCTTTGGAACCGCAAATGATAAGCGGCAACAAGGTTTGGGAAACAAACGCTTTGTTGGTTTTGTCCCAAATAAAATCAATATTGGAGAAAAGAAACTGCACCTGCAATTTTTTGGGAAGTTTCTTGACTTGCCCACCCATCACTACTTGTTTTTGATATTTCAGATACTCGTCTTCGCCCATCATGTTGATAAGTGCCATTTCGTAGCTATCGTCGTTGGAGTAGTCGAAGAAATCGAGCGAGTAGGAAGCGGTAAGGGCATTTGATAGGACAGACATGGCTTTATCGTTAAAGAAAAAGTCGATGGAGGTAGTCAGATTCATCTCTGCAGAATCGGCCTTCATATAGTTGACAATCGTTCCGTTGGTTACAAAATCGACACGTCCCAGTTTGGCGCCCATATCGATGGTCCCGGTACCTTTGGAGATACAATCTCTCTTGTTAAGGACAATCATATTCCCCGGCAGTGAAGGATTTTGCAACTTTTCAAGGGAGGCGGCTCTAAACTCCTGAGAGGCCTTATCAAACATAATATAACCAAAGGCGGAGATGTACTCGGAGTCATTAAATTGGTCTTTCGCCCCGCCGAAGCAGGTGTAAATTCGCCCTTCTTTGTTGGTCGAAGCAATGGCGTTTACTACTTTTCGGTCATTCACATCTTTGGTCTTCTCAGACACTTCAATGAGGATGTAGTTGGGATCGATGCGGGCATTGATGCGCATACGGGCATATTTCACCTCATCACATTCATGGATAAATTCCACTCCTCCTACAAAATTGAGGAATTGATATTGACTGCTCAATTCTGCTCTACCGTTGAAGCCAAATTCGGGGCTGAATTTAAAATTAGCCTCCATCGGAATTTGAGCCATTCCTTTCGTTTCTTGATAATACCACAAGGTGTCGAAATGTATTTTCTGAACCATTTGATTTTCATCGATATAATCATAATCGCCGGAACCTCTAAAGTCTGCACCGGAATTAATGGTTGCGATAACATTGTAGAGTTCGTGGTATTTATTTGCTCTTCCAGCTACAAGACGGGCATAATTCAGTTTTTCTATTTCGGCTTTTTCCCGAATAGTCACTTTGCCATCGTAGGGAATAATTGCTGCATCACCCACATTAATAAAACGCACTCCTTCAGCATGGATGATGTTGTCGGAAAAATTGAACGAAGCTGTGAGGGCATTGAATTTCAATCCTTTCTTTTCAGGATTGGTGGCAATAAGTTCGTTGCCGGTGGTAGTCATATCCACCAACTCCCGGGCAGGTGTTTTGTTGATGTCGGTACCGGCATACGGGTCATCCCACTTCATACGGATGATATCTTTATCAATCGGATCCCAATAGAAATCAGAAGCTTCTGTCTTAAATTCGTTTTTCACAAAAAAGATTTCAGACACCTCTCCGTTGGAAACAAAATGTCCTTTTCGGGTTTTAAAGTCGATGTGTGAGCGATAATTGTCGGTTTTGAAAACCACTTCTTTGTTGTCGTAGCTGTATATTTTCAAATTGGCAGCGTCGGAGAGCAGTTCATGATGCTTAAACAGAAAATCTTTGGACGTAATGTCGGCGCTATTCAGTGTAAGGGTTCCGCTACCGAACATTCCGCTTGGGGTTAACTTGGAAAAGCCGTTCAGCTTGGTCTCGTTGAAAATGGTCATCGGCGACTTTTGGGTATGAACAAACATTTCGTGTTTGTAAGGTTTCCAATTGAGGTAGGCATCGTTCACAACTGCCGGCGGGTACTCGGTTCCCACCAATTGTTCCTTGACAATATGCGTATTGGCACTTCCCTGCACCGCATCCAAATAGAATACCAAACTGTCGGATTTGGTAATAGATGTTAGATAGGACAAAGTCCCCTTGCCGCGAAGTCCGCGGTTGCTCAAATCCACAATTCCCTCGTAAACGCCTTCGTTGTAGGCAGGAATTCCCGATTTAGACGTTTGATGCACAAACCCGAGCGAAAAGTCAGGACGCACCTTCAACTCTTGCACAATGTCCGGGAAAATTCCGCCGGAAACCAATCGTCCGTTATATTGAATCGAATCGGTGGCGAAGTTGTCGAGATTCTTTATTGTAAAGACATCAACCAAATAGTAAAAACGGTCGCGTTTATAAGCACCCTGGAGCACAGCATATTGGTCGTAATAGACTTTCCCGCCGGTGCGACTTTCGAACATCGGATAATCGGGCACATCCACCCGGCCGGACTTATTTTCGGGCAGGTCAATATAGAGCGTTCCGCTCAAATCCTGAATCGAGCTACGTACCTTTTCCAATTTGTACTCCCCGTACATGTTGGTCGGTTTGGTTTTATCCTCTACGTACATAATCATTGAGTCAATCACATTCATCGTTACCGAGAACTTATCGTAGCTGAATTCACAATTGTGCGACACAAAATCGAATAGCCCGGCAATTACCCTTCCCGAAAAGACGAGGTCGCGATTTTTCTTCACCGTTACTTTTTCGTTGGCAGGATAAACATTCACAATTTGGGCGTCACTGAGTACAAAAAACTCACAACCGGAGACACGTAAATCATTATTTAACAAATCAATGGAGGCATAATGATTTTTAGATTCCAGCCGAAGGTTGTCATAATCCTTTTTCCCCACATCATTATTCAGATATTGGGCTATCTTACGACGATAACCGATTTTACCATTGTTCAAATCATATTCGATAAACCCTTCGGCGGCATATTCGATTAACAATCTCTTCACATCTTCGGGACTCTTGCCGAAATAGTTGATAAATGTCTCCACCGGCACATTTTGATAGTCATTTGCTCTAAAAACGGTCCAGATATCAAACAGCGGATTGGTTTCGTTATAGCCCTGCAAGCGACGCATCTTAGAACCTTCAAAAAAGTTTTGCGATTCGAAGACTGCCGGACTACTTCCTGTTTGTCCCGGCAAAGTTTTAAACTCAATGGTCTCCTCTGTCACCACCCACGACATTGTTTCGGCGTAGATATCCATTTTATGATACGAATCAAAAAATGGACTTCGCCCGATACCGTTCTTCTTTCGTGAAATGAGCAATTCGCCGGAAATTTCGTTATATCTAAAGTCGGCAGCGGGGTGATAAATAGAATCCTCCTCCATATAAATCACCACACGGGCATCATTGGCCAGCACACTCTCCTTTTTAAACATATAATTCTGAGCCTGAACAGCAATAATCCGCTTATCTTTCTTGGTAATAAATATTTTCGCCAAAGTATCGTTATGCGAAGAACCCATAATTGAAGCCCCACGCATTTCAAACCCACCCACATAATCCACATTTTTATAAATATTTTTAATCGCAAGCAGTTTGTCATAACTGGTAAAACGAGGATATTTAGCTTTCTCCTCGCTGGTTTCGAGCCCCGCCTTCTCTTCCAATCTACCCTTCAGCGGTTGGGCAAAATAGTCGGGATAGTAAAAGAGCACCTCTTCTGCTGTAATCTTAGGGCTACGGGCATCAATTTCATATTGGGCAAGGGTTGCCTTCACATCTTCGGTCAGTCCGGCGCGGGTCCAGTAAATCGTTCCTCCTTCACCGCGGAACCGTTCCGACGCAGGGAAATAGGTACCGTTAGTCGAAAAGATCTCCACACTATCTTGCCGCGAAGAGCCGACCAACTTAATATTACTGAACATAAAAAACGGTTCATCCTTCACCCCCATTTTATCGATGCCGCCGTAAGCAGTCCAACGGGAATTTGCACTTTGGTACAAAATTCCGTAATTAAAAATGTTGATATAATTATTCATCTCAAGATGGAACGTCGAAGCGTCATTATTCACGTGATATTGCAGAATTTGCAGCCATTCGCGTTGATTGTCGGCGTAGTCGCTTTCGGCAAAAGCAGCGAAAGCGCGAATATAAGCTTCAAAATGGGGAAGCATCCGCATATTTTTCCGAAGCATCATGTTCGATACATCGATAAAACTGCGTTGCAGTTGGTCGTCCATCACTTCACTCTCCCAAAACCGAGTAAAATCACGGAGCAGTTGTTCGGCCTCTTTAGCTTTTTCTTTCGGCACCGTCTGCGAAAACTCTTTCATCTCGGCCACCATCAGCGACGGATCTTGGGAAAAAGAGGTAAAGCGTTGAGCAAACGAAGAAAAACAAACAAATACAATGACAAAAAATAGGGAAATACGCTTCATACAAAATCAGATTTACAAAGTACAAAAATACAAAAAATAGCGTAGCTGA
>CAZWCI010000138.1:0-1087 GCA_964632815.1 uncultured Lentimicrobiaceae bacterium
GAAGCAACACAAATGTAAGTTGAAAAAAAGGAAAAGCAAAAATAAATGATGCTCTTACGAGATATATTTGAGCAGAAACTCTTTGCGCCTTAGCGGTAAATTATCTTAATTTTATTTCTTGCAGTAAATTGGATATCGACACCCTATATTGTTTCATCGAATCCCGCTCGCGAATGGTAACGGTTTGATCTTCCATGGTTTGGTTATCTACCGTGATACAGTAAGGTGTTCCGATAGCATCCTGTCTGCGATATCTTCTGCCGATGGCATCCTTTTCATCGTATTGACACATCATTTCCGGCTTCAACAACTCCATAATTTCTTTTGCCTTTTCGGGCATTCCGTCTTTTTTCACCAACGGCAAAACAGCTACCTTAATGGGCGCCAAAACCACCGGAATATGCAGAACCGTCCGCACGGAACCATCTTCCAACACCTGCTCTTCGTATCCGTGGCTCAACACGGATAAAAACATTCGGTCCACCCCTATCGACGTCTCTACCACGTAGGGAATATAACTTTCATTGGTTTCGGAATCAAAATAGCGCAACTTTTTGCCCGAGTATTGCTCGTGCTGCGACAAATCGTAATCGGTTCTCGAGTGAATCCCTTCCAACTCCTTAAATCCGAACGGGAACTTGAACTCGATATCGGTAGCCGCATTCGCATAATGGGCCAATTTCTCATGATCATGAAAACGATAACTCGATTCCTCCATTCCTAAAGAAAGATGCCATTTCATCCGCTCCTCTTTCCAATAGGCGAACCATTTCAACTCTTCGCCGGGACGAACAAAAAACTGCATCTCCATCTGTTCAAACTCTCTCATTCGAAAGATAAATTGTCGTGCCACAATCTCATTGCGAAACGCTTTTCCGATTTGGGCAATTCCAAACGGCAACTTCATGCGTCCGGTTTTATATACATTGAGAAAATTGACAAAAATCCCCTGTGCCGTTTCCGGTCGCAAGTAAATGGTATCCGCTCCCTCGGTCACCGAACCGATGCGCGTAGCAAACATGAGATTGAACTGACGCACCTCCGTCCAATTCCGGCTTCCCGATACGGGACATACAATCTCCAATTC
>CAZWCI010000138.1:1187-4490 GCA_964632815.1 uncultured Lentimicrobiaceae bacterium
GTTTGTATCGCTATTCAAACATAAACGATATTTGTAATATTTTAGATTTTAACGACTGAACACTTTGAGAGTAAATATTATCCTCTTTTACCAATAAATTATTGAGTCCGAAGGACATCTTTAACTCGGTAGAAAATTTAAAATAGGTAAAGTAAAAATCTGCGCCCACTCCCACTTGCGCCTGAAAATCATTTGGATATAATTTAAGCACAATCTCGTTATTGGTGTTATTTTTTTTCTTGGCGGCAGAGATTAAATCCAGACTATACTGGACACCTCCTACCACATACGCCCGTACATTGTGCATTCGCGATGACTTAAATTTGACCAATAACGGCAAATCCAAATAAACGGATTCTATGTTTTTACGCGTAACCAAGCGACTGTTATTGGAATATAAAATGGTGTAATTCACTATTCTGTCCCCGAAAGAGAGGCCGGGAATAAAACGTAAATCAAAATACTTGCCCATTCGTAGATTGGTGACAATTCCCAAATTAAACCCGCTTAATGAAGCCGTGTTGATGACCATCAAAGAATCATACTCCGCCAAATCCGACTTGGGCGCAATCCTGAAATCAAACTGATTGTATCCGATTAGAAATCCGAAGTGCAGCAATTGTTTATCATATTTCAACAAGTTGGGAACTCCAAAAGATAGACTTTGAGAAAATAACGACCCCGAAATCAAGGTCAGGCATAAGACAATAGTCAGTTTTTTCAGTCGATTCATTCCGTGAAGGGTTTCAGAAAAATGAAACGCAAAAATAGCTAAAATATTATAAATAACGATACTTTAGATTTCAATTTCCGGATATGCAAACATGCCCGGTTTTAATCGATAAATATTTTATATTTTTGCATCATGAAAAATAGAAAAAGTTTTGCCATTCATACGTTGGGCTGCAAGTTGAATTTCAGTGAATCTTCAGACATCTCGAGACAGTTGATTGAACAGGGTTTTGTGCTCTCGGAGCAACCCGACTACCTCTTAATCAATACCTGTGCCGTGACCGGAGCGGCGGAGAAGAAAGCCCGTAATTTGGTTGCCAAACTCCACCGGCAACATCCCAACGCCGAAATCATCATTTTTGGATGTTATTCTGCACTCTCCCCCGACATTATTGCCCAATGGCAAGGGGTGAAAGCGGTTTTGGGAAGTGCCGACAAGATGAATATCATTCCCTACATGACCGAAGAGGTGTTGCCACAAGCGCCCCACTTTTTCTCCTCTTATTCCTCCCACGACCGAACACGCTCGTTCCTCAAAATTCAGGACGGCTGCGACTACCATTGCACATACTGCACCGTAGCCACCGCACGCGGCGAAAGTCGCAGCGACAACATTGACCATGTGTTGCAAAACATAGAGACGATTCACCGCGAAAATATCAAAGAGATTATCATTACCGGAGTAAACTTGGGCGATTTCGGAAGAAAAAACGGGTCATCTTTTCTGCAGCTGCTTGAAGCCATCGAAAAGCAAGACCTCATTGAACGAATCCGCATCTCTTCCATCGAACCGAATCTGCTCACCCCCGAAATCATCGCCCTTGCGGCACAATCCAAAAGAGTGATGCCCCACTTTCATATTCCGCTGCAATCGGGTTCCGACCGCATTTTGGGACTTATGAAACGACGCTACAACCGACAACTCTTTGCTTCTAAAATTGAAGAAATTAAAAAATATATGCCCGAAGCATGTGTGGCAGTGGACATCATTGCAGGATTTCCCGGAGAGACCAATGAAGATTTTCAGGATACCTACGACTTTTTAAATTCTCTTCCCATCAGCTATCTGCATGTATTCACTTACTCCAAACGCCCGGGGACTCCGGCTGCGGCCATGACCGAGCAGGTTTCGCCTCCCCTCAAAAAAGAACGGACCAACCAACTTCTTAATTTATCCACCCTCAAAAAAGAGCAATTTTACCGCGAACATTACGGAGAAGAACGCCCCGTCCTGATTGAATCCGATATCAAAAACGGATGGTTGTTCGGGTTCTCCGATAACTACATCAAAGTAAAAGTTCCTTTCAACGCTTCGCTGATCAATACGATTACCCCCGTTCAAATCACCCAAGATACCATTGAACCCGAATAGAGAATCGATTTTAAAACAGATTGAAAATGGCCGATACAAATTTTGTGAAACCCGTTATTGAAGCCTCTTGGCTGGAAATATTGGAAGAAGAGTTCCGAGCCCCCTATTTTGCTCAGCTCAAATCTTTTTTGGTGGAAGAGAAAAAGAACAATGTCGTTTTTCCTCCGGGATCACTGATTTTTAATGCATTTAACCTCACCCCGTTTCAGAATGTCAAGGTCGTGCTGTTGGGACAAGATCCTTATCATAACCCGGGACAGGCGCACGGTCTCTGTTTCTCGGTTCCCCAAGGAGCTGCGTTGCCCAAGTCTTTAATCAACATTTTCAAAGAGTTGCACGATGACATCGGTTGTCCGGTTCCCCAAAGTGGCAATTTGGAAAAATGGGCGAAACAAGGGGTGCTCCTTCTCAATACCATATTAACCGTTCGGGCGCATCAACCAAGCTCTCATCGGGAACAAGGATGGGAAACCTTTACAGATGCGGTAATCCGAGAGATATCTGCCCGAAAAGAGAATGTAGTTTTTATATTGTGGGGTGCTTATGCCGCCAAAAAGATTCCGCTCATCGATGCCAGACGCCACCACATTCTCCAAGCGGCGCATCCATCGCCTTTCTCTGCCCACAAGGGCTTTTACGGATGTCGCCACTTCTCAAAAACCAATCAGCTGCTCAACCAAGCGGGACTTCCTGAAATAGACTGGACATTAGTTTAGATTTTTTATTTATTTTATGTTTATTATTTGGGCGTGCCGGCTTCGCCGTCGGCGTCCGGTTCCAAGTCCGCAGCCGGTAGCCGTGTGCTCGCAATGCTGCAAAAAGAGCTTCCTCCGGTCGCTTTTTTTCAGCAGCGGCACATCGTCTCCCGTCCTTGCGGGCTTTCCACCTCAACGCCTCACGCTCAGGGAGATTTACCGCAAAGGCGCAGAGACGCAAAGATTCATGGAAACAGAGGATTATTAGTTTGGAAACGGTGCGCTGCACCTTGAAAATTGCCACGGTATTTTCTTTTCTACAGATGAGACGGTGCTACGCACCTGAACATCTTCACAAATTTAAAGGTTTAAACCCTCACCTCATCTGCTGCATAATAAATCCGTAAATCTTTACGTCTCATTTGTAATACAAGGCACCCAAAAAGAAATTACCAAAGGGTCTGTCTAACAAGTTTTAGGCAGACTTTTTTTTTGTGTAAAAAA
>CAZWCI010000139.1:0-4486 GCA_964632815.1 uncultured Lentimicrobiaceae bacterium
AAAAAGCGACCGGAGGAAGCTCTTTTTGTGGCTTTGCGGGCACACGACTACCGGCCGCGGACTTGGAACCGGACGCCGACGGCGCAGCCGGCACGCCCAAAAGAAAAAATTAATAGTAAAATTCCGAACAAAAAATCATTCCGAAGAATAATCCTGAAATTTGATGCACATAAAAAAAGGCGACTCCTAAGAATCGCCCTGAATATTTATTTTGAAAGTAAATTAGAATTTGGATTCGTTATCCATCATTAATTTATTCAATTTATTATATTTAAGAATCATTACAGCATCAATTAACAGATAAATGACCCAAATGATGATTGCAGAAACTACAACGCTTAAATGACTTAATTTCCAATACATGGG
Source organism: uncultured Lentimicrobiaceae bacterium (assembly GCA_964632815.1). GTDB lineage: Bacteria > Bacteroidota > Bacteroidia > Bacteroidales > WCHB1-69 > DUOL01. The sequence goes on from CAZWCI010000139.1 coordinate 367, forward strand.
TCCTTCTGTGAAGAAAGTTGAGTAAAGAACAACTGAGCAGATTAGAAGTGCAAGAAGAACCATAGTCCACCATATTCCTAAGAGAAATTCCGTATTATCATGCTCTTTCTTGGGCAATTCGGCCTTTTCGGTAAGGAGATATTGACTTTCATTCATAATTTCACTAAATACATTATAGGGTTTAACCAAATTATAAGCAGGAATAATCCAAGCTAAGAAAGACCAGTAGGGGGCATGACCATTCTTCATCCAATTGGCGACTTGGTGCAAATTTTTCGAGTTTTTATAATTCCAGAATGCAAAAACAAAGATTTTCGCTATCAACAAGAAAAAGGTAATATATGCCCATATTGAAAACGAATTTGATTTTTCGTCCGTAGTCAGAGAAATTTCGTCATATTTTGTTTTTATAGGAAGATAATCTTTTTCGGTTGCCAGAACAATCGAATCTGTTTTTTCTTTATTTGCAATCTCTTCTTTCAAAATTCCGGAAACTCTTGTCAGTTCTTCAGCAAGAACTTTTTTCTCAGCAGCATTTTGGGGAACAACAGTTTTAAGTGAATCTAATTTGGTACTGTAAAATGCAACGGCAGCAGAATCCTTTCTCATTGGTTGGCGAGCATCATGCATCTTGACTGTTGCTGATTCATAAGTAGGTTTAATATCTACTAATTGGGTGTTTACTTCATCAAACTTCATCAGAAAGAACATGGAAAGAATAAAGGAAATGATAATCAAAACATTGAGCAAAATGGCAATTTTTCCCCACATCGCATTATTGGTGATTTTTTTCATCATGATTAAAGATTTTTATTTTATTGATATTCAATTATTTTAATAACAAATGTGCTTAAAACTAAGCTATGCAAAAATAAAAAAAAAATGACTACATGAAACAAAATCTAAAAAATGATTTAATTTTAGCGTAATTTTGTCCCAAAATAAAAAATATGACTTATCAAGAATTTCGTGAACTTTTTTATCAAACACTCGCTCCTCTATATTCCACCAATGAAATTAGATCGCAATTTCATTGGTATATAAGAGAAATCTTTAATATTGAGCCTCATCTTTTTTATTTAAATCCCAATCAACTATTACCTTTCGGACCAAAGAATCAAAATGATATCGAACATTTGAGTACAGGAGAACCAATTCAATATATTCTCGGTTTTTCGGATTTTTATGGTTTACGATTAGCCGTGAATTCTTCAGTATTGATTCCGCGTCCCGAAACTGAAGAACTAGTCGATAATATTCTTAAAGAATATTGCGGATTTCTTGGACAAAATACACAAATTTTGGACATAGGAACCGGAAGTGGGGCTATTGCCCTTGCTTTGGCAAAGAATCTTCCAAATGCGAATGTTACTGCAGTAGATTTTTCAGAAACAGCCCTGCAAGTTGCCCAAATAAATGCTGAACAACTTGACGTTTCTGTCAATTTTATCAAATGGAATATTTTAGATGAATCTGTTCCAACTTCATGGAATAATCATTTTAATATTATTGTCAGTAATCCTCCATATATTCCCGAAAGGGAAATAATAGAACTTCATCCGAATGTTCGTAATTTCGAACCAGGTTCGGCTCTTTTTGTTCCCGATGAACAACCGCTACTTTTTTATGAAAAAATTGCTTCCATTGGACAAAAAATCTTGATTAAAGGAGGAATATTAGCCCTTGAAATACATTCTCCATTTTCAAAGGAGATCAATACTCTTTTTCAAAATTATGATTATCAGGATATTAAAATAAAAAATGACATTCAGGGAAAACCAAGAATGTTTTTTTGCAAAAAAAAATCGTAAAATGACTTTAGGAAAGGGAAAAAAGTGTATTTTTGCAGCCTAAAAAATCGGGATATAGCGTAGTCCGGTTATCGCGCCTGCTTTGGGAGCAGGAGGTCGCAAGTTCGAATCTTGCTATCCCGACAAATTCTGCGGTTCCGTAGCTCAATGGATAGAGCAACTGCCTTCTAAGCAGTAGGTTGATGGTTCGATCCCATCCGGAATCACAACCTTCAAAACAAAAAACCTCCAAATTTATTGGGGGTTTTTTGTTTTCCTTTTCTTACTGGATATCTTTCTTGTCTTATAATTCTATCTATCCTTTTATGTCTATTCTTAATTAATGTTAATTTATTAAACAGTTGTTTAAAACAAATGTTTTTTATTTACATTTGCAAAAAGAAAAATAACATTATGAGATATAAGACAGACCAAGCGACGGAAGAGAGAATTAAAGATGCCGCCGGCACTCTATTTACACTCAAAGGATATTCATCTACCACCATGCGCGATATTGCAGCCCAAGCAGAGGTTAATTTGGCTTTAGTTAATTACTATTTTCGAAGTAAAGAAAATATTTTTAAAATTATTATGCGGGAAAAAATACAGACATTTTTCAATTCTATTTTTCCTTATCTATTTGATGAACAGACCACCTTACAACAAAAATTCACCTCTGTGGTTGAAAAATATATTAATACGATTTCTCAAGATCCGAATTTACCCCTTTTTGTATTCGGGGAAATTCAAAAAAATCCGGAGGAAATCTCTTCGTTATTTCCAATGTTGGCATCTCATAATGATATTTTGCGCGAATCTTCTTTTTTTAAACAACTTCATAAGGTTAATCCACATCTCAATCCCATCCATTTTATTCTTAATTTTCTAGGAATTACGATTTTCCCGTTTATAGCTTCTCCTTTATTGGTAAGTTTCGGAATGGAGTCTTCGGAAAATATGAAAACGATTATGGAAGAGAGAAAAAAGTTAATTCCACAATGGATGAATCAAATGATTTTAGTTGATAACCAGAAATGAACCATATATTCACAATAAATAGTACCATGAAAAGAGTTTTTGTGATTTTATTTAGTTTAATTTTGCTTCCCGGACTTATGGGACAGTCCGTACAACTTGAACAGTGTTATGAGGCAGCAAAAAACAATTATCCGCTCATCAAACAATACGAGTTAATCGAAAAGTCAAAAAAATACAATCTTGATTATGCTATGAAAGCATACTTACCTCAAATATCTTTGAATACAGCTGCTTCGTGGCAATCGGATATAACCGAATTCCCAGAAAATTTCACAACACTTATTGACAGACTTGGAATTAATGAATTTTCGTTCCCTGATCATGATCGGTATCAGGTAGTATTGGAGTTGTATCAATCTTTATGGGATGGGGGTGCTACCGAATATCAACGGAAATTAATCAAAGCACGTACCGAGGTTGAAAAACAAAATCTCGAAGTTAATATGTATGCATTATACAGTCGTATTAATGATTTGTATTTTGGAATTCTTTTATTGAATGAACAATTAAAACAAAATGAATTGCTAAATAAAGAGTTACAACGGAATTATGATCGTGTTGAAAGTCTCGTAGCTCAAGGAGTCGCCAACGAACAAGATGTTCATAAAATTAAAGTGGAGATGCTTAACAGAGAACAAGCCGAATCTGAGATGAAAAGCACCAAAAAAATCTTTATGATGGCCCTCTCTTTATTTATCGATCAGGAACTAAACGACTCTTTTGAATTGGAAAGACCGGCTCCGCTATCTTTTGAAAGCTATCATGGAGTAAGACCGGAGCTATCTCTTTTCGAAATTCAAAACAAACAATTTGAGGTGCAAAAAAAAGGATTGTATTCTAAAGGAATGCCCCGAATCGGACTTTTTGCTCAAGGAGCATACGCCAATCCGGGATTAAATATGTTTGAAAGCGGCTTTAGTCCTTATTTCATCGGCGGAATTCGTCTTTCGTGGCAATTTGGAGCTCTATATACCTTTAAGGATGAACAAAAAGAGATCGAAAATAATAAAAATGCGGTTGAAATACAGAAAGAGGTATTTCTTTTTAATCAAAAACAAACATTGTTAAAATATCAAACAGAAATTGAAAAAAATAAACAACTTATTGTAAAAGATGAAGAAATTATTGCTCTGCGTGAGAAAATTCTTCTTATATCGGAAGTGAAAACAGAAAACGGAACGCTCAGTATGAATGACTTTTTACAAGATGTTCTTCTTACAGATGCTGCAAGACAAAATAAAGCAATTCATGAAATGCAGCTTTTACGCTCTATGTATCAATATAAAATAGAA
>CAZWCI010000140.1:0-4452 GCA_964632815.1 uncultured Lentimicrobiaceae bacterium
GGTCAATTCCCAAATTCAGCAAGGTCAATTCCCAAATTCAGCAAGGTCAATTTAGACACTTCTAAAATCCTTTATTATCAAAGCTCCCGGACCCGGACTTGCAGCCGGAGACCGGCGGCGAAGCCGACACGCCCAAATAAAAATAATTATTGGTGTCCGGGGAAATAATTGCCGAGAAAAATAATAATAATATCGTAATTTCCTTTATTTCTCTTTCATACTTTTGTCTTGATACAAAAGTACCAAAAAATCAAGGCAAAAAGAATGCCGCCCGCTCTGCCAAGCAGCTAAGCGGTTCTAACAAAACAAGGAAACGACAAGCGGTTTTGCAAGAACCGCTAAGCTGCTTGTCATTCACAGCACCGCCGCCTCTCCTTTTTGCCGGGCCTGCGCACGTGCTTCGTGGCAGAGCTAACTCTTTTTGATTAGGGGCTTACTTTTTGAAAAATAAAATCGTGTACTTGATTATCAAGCACTTTTGGTTTATTTTTTTCTATTTTTATTTTTACCGGACAACAAATAAATAAAATCTTCTACTTAATTATCAGGAAATTTGTATCGGTTATTATTTATCATGGGTCCCAATACTTCATTATCAAAATTACGATTAAAGAGCCCTTTATCAGCTATCTATAAAGTTTTCGGTTGCCACTGCCGAAATGCTTCCCAAATCACGATGGCTGAAGCCACCGCCACATTCAGTGAGTGTTTTACGCCCACTTGAGGAATTTCAATAGCCCCATCACATAATGCCAATAATTGATCATCCACCCCAAAGACTTCATTTCCCATGATAACAGCATATTTTCCGGTTGGTTCAAAAGAAAAATTGGTTAGAAGTGTCGGGCAATCGGTCTGTTCAACCGCCAAAATCGTATAACCATCCTTCTTCAATCGTCCGAGTAATTCCACTCCGTCGGAAAAATGTTCCCAGGCAACCGTCTCCGTCGCACCCAACGCCGTTTTTTCAATCTCTTTGTGCGGAGGAGTTGCCGTGATACCGCATAAATAAATTTTCTCTACGGCAAAAGCATCAGAAGTCCTGAATACAGAACCTACATTATGCATGCTGCGAATATTGTCTAACACAACGACTAAAGGAATTTTCGATTGTTCGCGATACTGCGACGGGGTAACTCTCCCCAACTCATCCATCGACAATTTTTTCATAATCAACGCACTTTTCTTATTCTATTTTCATCAATGAATGGAAATAGGGAAGCAATATTGTGATTTTGTACCCCCAATTATCCAAAAAGTCAACCCGGCATGCAGCAACCGCATTTTCACGTGCCCCAACCGAACCCTTTTCAAATAACAATAGAAATTCTTTTAAATCCAGATAGATATCCGCAAGACACTCCGATACCGAAACAGGAACCGCTTCCGTCTCCTCCTCTTGTAAATTGACGGCTGAAAAATAGTTGATTGCTTCAAAAGCATTGGAGAGTTTTAAATGAACCAATTCATACTCCTCTTCGGTGATAAACCGTTCATGATAGGCATCATCATTAACCTCTATAGTGGGAAAAAGCAATCCTTTCAAATAGAGCGCCGAAAGCAATTTCTGTAAAAAGGGTAACCGCTCCTCCTCCGGGTATTTGGAAAGATCTTCAGTAAAATGACAATATTCGGAGGCCAGTGCAATCATTTCAATCACCGGCTTCGAAGTTAATATCTCTTCATTATCAATAAAATCTGACATAAGATGGAAATTAATTTTTTATTTTTTTCAGCCAGGCCGCATCGTTACTGTTTTCATAGCGGGCTAACTTTTCGAAAAGGTCTTCAACCGTAGTGGCAACGACCAACAAATCATAATGGAAAGGCCTCAGGAACCCTTCATTTAAAAACACTTGAAGTTGTGCCAGCAGATGATCATAGAAGCCAAAGGCATTCAGGATGGCCACCGGCTTATGATGCAGTCCGAGCTGGGCATCGGTAATCAACTCAAAAAGTTCATCCATAGTTCCGAAAGCTCCCGGCAACGCCACAAAGGCATCGGCTTTCTCTTCCAACAACTGTTTCCGTTCACTCATCGTTTCTACCGGAATAAAACTTGTAATTTCCTCTGGTCTGACAATGTCTTTTGAAAAAAAAGTGGGACTCACCCCAACAACAACGCCATTACGCGACAAAGTCGCTTTCGCCGCCACATCCATCAAGCCGACACAAGCGCCGCCATAATATAAAACCAAATTCCGGTCGGCACATTGAGTGCCAAATTGATGCGCCAATTCTGAATATTTCGGAGAATTCCCCCATGCAGAACCGCAAAATAGAGCAATTGAAGTTAGTGTCATGATGTTATCTTTTTTTAAATGCCAATGCCAAAAGTGATACCAGCAAGTAGGTCAATATGATTATCGGAAAAGCTCCCAATTTAAAGAGGAGCAATAAAATGAGAGAGACAAACAAAAATATATATCTGATTTCATTTCCATCCAACTTAAGATGATGGAACTTGAGCGAAAACATCGGGATTCTCGAAACCAATAATAAAGAAAACAGAACAATCAAACCTACCAGAACCCAAATATTGTTCAAAATGGGAAGGTCGCGGGCAGCAAAATGCAAATACCCCATAAACAAGGCATTCGCAGGTGTTGCCAACCCACGGAATTCTGTATGCTGTGTTTCATCATGATTGAACACAGCCAATCGGAACGCCGAAAAAGCCGGAATTAAAAAGGCGGTAAACGGCAACGCTTGCATCATTCCATGTCGCAGTGCCGGCTCCATGTTCTGTAAGGTTTGTTCCATAAACGCATACAAAATCGCTGCCGGAGCCACCCCGAAAGAGACAACATCCGCCAACGAATCCATATCGATGCCGATCGGAGAAGAAACCTTCAACATCCGGGCCGTAAACCCGTCAAAAAAATCAAATAGGGCTGAAACCAAAATCAGTAAGGAGGCCACTTCCAAAAAACCCCGTAACGCAAAAACAATCGAAATACACCCGGTAATCAAGTTCATCGAGGTGATGATATTGGGAATCTGCTTCTTCATACTTTAAAATTTGTGCAAAAATACAAAAATAAAACTTCTATTTCTATTCTCTTTTTTGTAATTTTGCAAACTTGTAATGTGTCATTTTAATTTTTAAAAAACCATGAAAAAATCAACCATCATTACCTTAGCCATCGTTTTGGTAGCCGTGATTATTATAATCATTTGGCCTGTTTCGTTATACAATAAAATGGTGCGTGCCGACGAACAAGTGTCTCAATCGTGGGGACAAGTGGAAAACGTCTATCAACGCCGCGCCGACCTTATTCCCAATCTGGTGAATACGGTTAAAGGAGCCGCAGACTTCGAACGCAATACCCTGCAAGCCGTTATTGAAGCCCGTGCAAATGCTACTTCCATGAAAATTGATCCTGCCCAACTGACCGAAGAGAATCTTGCTGCTTTCCAAAAAGCACAGGATAATTTAAGTTCCTCTCTGAGCAGACTTATGGTGGTGGTGGAACGATATCCCGAACTCAAAGCCAATCAAAATTTCCTTGAACTCCAAGCCCAGCTTGAAGGCACCGAAAATAGAATTACGGTGGAACGAATGAAGTTCAACGAATCTGTTCAAAATTACAATTCGCTGATTCGCCGTTTTCCTGCCAACATGGTTGCCGGCATTATGAATTTCGATAAAAAAGCCTATTTCCAAGCAGCCGAAGGCGCTGAAGTGGCTCCGGATGTTAATTTTGACTTCTAATCCACTATGAATAAGAAAATTATCACGATCCTATTTCTCTTTTTGTGCAGTATTGCAACCATTGTTGCGCAAATTCCTCCGCAACCCAATCCGCCTCGATTGGTCAATGATTTGGCCAATCTGTTCACCCGGAATGAAGTTCAGGAACTGGAACAAAAATTGGTCGATTTTAACGATAGTACCTCCAATGTGGTTTGTGTGGTTACGGTAAATGACCTCAATGGCTATTCTGCCGCTGAATTTGCCTACGAAATAGGAGAGCAATGGGGCGTTCGGGATAAGAAATACAGGAACGGGGTGGTCATCCTCGTGAAACCAAAAAACGAAACAAGTGGGGAGGTTTATATTTCGGTGGGCTACGACTTGGAAGGAGTGCTCCCCGATGCCACAAGCAAGCAAATCATTGAACAATTCATGATTCCTTCGTTCAAGCAAAATGATTACTACGGAGGGGTAAGCAAAGCCGTTGAGGTGATGTTGCCCCTTTTATCCGGCGAAATTTCCGAAATTCGCGAACCTTCGCAAACCGGCGTTGTGGTCGGTGCCATCTTTGGCATTCTGTTCATTATCTTCATAGTCTTTCTGATCATAGTCCTCAGTAAGAAAGGCGGCGGCAGTTCCGGAAACGGATCTTCGGGTAAAGGAAACGATTTGTGGAAATGGATTCTGTTAGGGAGTCTGTTATCGGGAAGAGGTGGTGGAAGAAGTAGTGGCGGCGGTGGCTTTGGAAGCAGCGG
>CAZWCI010000141.1:0-4413 GCA_964632815.1 uncultured Lentimicrobiaceae bacterium
ATGCCCATTCGTTTCAGCGCGAAGCCCCCTTCTTCTGCAATAAACATCGGATTCTCTTTAATCCAATCTTGCACCACTCCGAAGTTGGCTTTGATTTGGTATTTATCTATAAGCGGTAGTGCATATAGATATTGGTTATAGTCCATATCATCAAAGGTGAGCGAAATTGCTCCGGATTTGTTTTCATAATAAGGACAAATCACAAATTGTTCTTTTACCTCTTTTGGGGCTGATATTTCTTTCGGTACATCCAATTGTGTAAAAAGAAGGGAGAGCGTATCGTAAATTGGTTTCAATCGAGTTTCATATTGCGGAATTTCCCAAGTGTCCCATTTATAAAAAAGTTGTGCGTAAGGAGTTTCGTTTTTCGTAATCGGGATTTGTTTTTTGTCGGTGATATAAGTGAAAATATGAAATCCTTTGGTTTGGGAAGATTCAATATCGGGAGTTCCGGCAACATCGTCAAGTACCGAACGGGAGGAAGGATCGCTCACATTGAGCAGGTGCCAGCCGAGACGAAGTTCCAAAATATGAGTCTTTTCATCCCAGTACCAGTTGGCATTGGAGAAATGGGGATTACTGCTTTTTCCATGTTGCAAATGACTGCGGTTCAAGATAACCGGAGGAATGGTGTCGCCGAAAATGGTTATTTTCTGGCGATTGGTGATCAGCTCCTGAGGAACAAAAAGGGCGTTATCATTTGCTTGCGACGCATAAGTCGGGATTGAATCGATCAAGACATTCGTATACACCGCATAGGGTTTATTCACTAAAATTTCGGCTTGCGATTTAGAAGAAATGTCGATTAAAAATTCAATCCCACGAGATAATTTCTTCGACAAAAATGGCAATTTATGACTTCCTTTTTGCTTGCTATAAGTATCGAAGGCGAAGAAGATTTTATGTTTTTTCAAATCAACATCCGGGAGGTAGGCAAGCAGGTAGAAATAGGAAGCATCGGCAGCGGCGCGCACAAAAGGTTTCTGGGTTTGCTCAGGGGAATCCGGCCAATCGTCCGGTCGGCCGTCGATCGTCTTAGCTCTTGATTCAACAGCCATAATTCCAAAATTTTGCTCCGGGTTTTCCATATTGTGCCAGAACACTCTTCGTTCGGCAGGCTGTTCGAAATCCATAACCAACCAATTGTGTTTAAACCACTCGTCAATCCATTCAAAGAAGATTCCTCCGGCGCAGTTGGATTGCCAAATATCATAAGTTAAGTCAGCAGAATAGGTTGCTTGTTCTATTTCATTATAACCTCCCTGATTGAGCCCAAATGGCGTGTAATGACTTGCCCCTCTGCTCGAAGGAAGCCCGTATTCGGCAATTACCAAAGGCATTGACCCGATGTTGGCTTTTAAGTCTTCGAGATAAGCTAAGAAATTATCATTATTGCCCTTGTAATTAGTCCTGTTTTGATATTTTTCTTCCAGAAAAATATAATCTGGATAATAGGGATAGACGTGATATGCGGCAAAAATCCCCGGGTCGAACAATTCCGTGGCATGGAATTTCCTGAAATCCAGTGCCAATAAATCATTATCGTATTCTTTAATCTTCTTATTTTCAATAAATTCGCTATTATGATACATCGGATCTAAAGTCAACCAATTGATAAAGGAAACCGGATGTTGGCATAAATAGGTTTGAGTTTCATATTGAATGGTATAATCCATCATTTGTCCGAGCCAAGCCTCCATAGGAGTTGCTTCATGAACGGCTATAAAGTTTCCGTTAAAAGAGGAATTTTGATTTTCCTGGTTGGTTACATACACGGCATGGGGTTCCCACTCTCTTCCCAAAAGATAGCCAAGTACGTAATTAGAGATGTCGGTAGTGTAAATCCCTGATGCATGGCCGACTTGAGGTTTCAGGACAGCACTTCCGTTGATGACATCTACCGTTTTGCGAATCTCTTTTTGAAATCCCTGAATAAATTCCGGACTGAAATAGTTTCGGGTTTCCGGTTCCTCTGCCCATATTCCTTGAAACAGATAGAGCGGTCTGTTTTGATGATGAAGATTGTAATAGGCAAAAGCGTTGTAAAATTCGGGAGGGAGAATAGTATAGGTTCTGATTACATTGGCATTCATTGCCCCGATTTGGATAAACCATTCGAGATAATCCTCAAAGGAGAGCGAAAACTCGACCGGGAAATGGCCGGGCATGGCAACCCCCAGATTGACTCCTTTCAGATAGATGGTATGCCACAAGTAAACTTGTTTCCCATCCACAACTTCTTGGCGGAGTACTTTAAAATAGTCTCCGGAAGTCATGGAGAGATAATCCACTTCGGGGTAAAGTTTGGCGAGTTCTTCTTTGGACATAAAGACAAACGGTTCCTCTTCCTCTTCGGCGTCGGCAGCAGAAACCATATTTTCGGTCTGAGCTCTCCGTTCCGAGAAGCGAATCATCTGCTGGACCATAATACCTAAGGCCAAAAGCAGCAAAAGGATTACAAGGTATTTTCCTTTCATTACAAACTCATTTTAACGGTCAACAACAAAGAAGAATTTTGATAGTATTTATTATAAAAATAGTTTCCGCTTAACCCCAAACTGATCTTTCCAAAATCAAATCCCACTTCGGCACCGGTGGAAACCTGAACAAATTTATCCATATCATAACCAAAACTACATTCCTCATAAGTATAGAACTTTTTGTACCGATAAAAATTGGATACAAACAATCCCGCCACATGTCTGTTCATGGGCGAATAATAGAGCGGAGAAGCATATTTATAATCCATGTATGCATAATTGAGACCTACGATTAATTTAGGATTTTCAAAAAAAGAGTAATTAATATCTGCAGTCACGCGGTGTGCCGGATTATTGGTGATTTCATCTCCTACATCGGTCCATACCAACTTGTTACGTACCACCGAATAACGATACATGGCACTGACTGTTAATTTCTTATAGCTGAAGCGAAGCATATCTTGATAATAGTCGTGGCCAATATCGTTCCAGTAGTAATAGTAATCATAGGCTGCCGTAAAATAGTTTTTGATGTATAGTTTTTTAATGGCAAATGACGAATGCCAACTGATTCCATAAGAGGTAACTCTATTTTCCAACCCACTTGCGCCGGCAAAAGCACTAATCATTTGATTTTTAAACATAAAATTGGCTTTGAGCCATGAATTATCGAACCAGCGCCGCACATCATTTTCGAGTACATTATTTCTAAGAGAATAATCCCAAAGGGTATTCACCGAAAGTGAAAAATAGTCACAAAATCGTTTTTCAACGCCATAACGTTGAATTATTGCCGATATTTGGTAGGTCTCCTCACGCTCGGTAACATACATTCCCGTTGCGGTGACTTGGTAAGCCAACTCTTTTTTAAGCAACTTTTTGCACGCAAGATAATCTGAATTGGTGGGGTCAAGCTGAATGGCTTTGTCGTAATAACGAAGTGCTGATTTCGGCTTGTTTTTCCAATAATACATTTTCCCGATACCGGCGTATGCTTCGGCATAGGTTGGCTCAATATCAATAATATGTTGATAGATCAATATCGCAGAATCTGTTTTTCCTTCAATTCCAGCGATAAAGCCAAGTTTAGAACACGCCTCAATGTCGTTGGGAAGCAGAAGAAGTGTTTTGCTAAAACAGGTTTTTGCCGAGTCGAATTGATCTAATCGTAGGTAGCAATTTCCGATTTCGGAGCACAACGTTGCCTTCTCCGGATATGCACGATATAATTGTGTGAACTCGTCAAGTGCCACTCTGAAATCGCCTTCCCGATAATGATTTGTGGCTTGAGCAAAGCACGCATCGTATGTGTTCGTATCTTGTTGTGCCAAAGCAGCAAAGCATCCCATCATGATGCCTAAAAGCCATAGTATTTTTTTCATTTTTTTGTAGTTAAAACCTGAATTCCTTTTCGTTCAAATTTATTCCATTCGTGTTTATGTTGCATCATATTAACCATTCCTTTGAGTTGGGCAAACACCTTGAAAAACTCATAAGTAAAACTTCCAACGATACTAATCCCCAATAATTTGAGCCAATCCCAAAAGGTGCTATATCGAAGGGTTTTTCGATTACCCAAACGCTCTTTTTTGTTTTTAGTCTCAAGGATTACCGTAATCACACTGAGAATGAGCGTCGTAATCAGCAAAGTGCTCAACAGAAGTAGCAACATCCAACGAGCATTGATAAACCCGAAGAGCGAAAGCAATGTCAGGAAGAGTAAACTGAACACTTTCACCAAGGGGGCCAAAAACTCAAAAAAGAAATAGTAAGGCATTGCGGCGAGTCCAATAATTTTATAGAATGGCTCAAAAATCATCTTTTTATGAAATTTCAAAGTTTCGCCCAATCCCTGATGCCACCGAACGCGTTGTTTGTACAGGTTTCGGGCTTCGTCGGGCACTTCCGTCCAACAAACCGGATTGGGCAGAAA
>CAZWCI010000142.1:0-4321 GCA_964632815.1 uncultured Lentimicrobiaceae bacterium
TTTTGCCTTGATTTTTTGGTACTTTTGTATCAAGACAAAAGTACGAAAAGAAAAATAAAGTAAATTTCGATAAATTCTTTTAGAAACTTTTGGATGCAAGCTTTCCTCGAGGTCGTAAATTATTTTTCTCGGTAATTATTTTCCCGGACACCAATAATAAAAAACATACGATATAAATGTATATTCCGGATTGAATCTCCATAATAGAGATTGCTAATTTGAAAAATGCTCACTCCAGAAAGTTCCGTTCAACAATAAATTAAATCGAAACACTTTGAAAGTTAATCCCTCAGGGCTTTTTTGGGAGGGGCGTTTAATTCCTATGATGTTGTAGGGCGTTTTTATTCATAATACTGATAATATAAGTCTCCCAAATAATCATGAAAACCCCAGCCAATATTTTCTGTTTCTGTAATTATTCTATTTGCTCTATTTTGAAATTTTTCTAGCAATCCATTTTTAGCAATTAAGTCCAGCGCATTTGAATAAGTATTCTCGAGACTAGTATAGAAATTTTCATCTATATCACCATATTGATTAGTTAATTCAACTCCATTTTCTACGAAATACAGTAATAAATCAGCCAAATTTTCTGCCGATGTTCCAAGCTTTTTAAAATCATTTATGGCTTTTCTTGAAATCGAAAGTTTTAATTGATATCCTCTTTTTGGAAAAAATCCTTCTTTAACTTTTTCTTTGTATTGTTCGAGTAGTTTCTTTTCATCGGGATTTAAATAGAAGTCAAAATATTCTTTTACAGGTTTATATTTCTTATAAAGTTCAGAAATGTGTTTTATCAATTCCTCTTTATTAAGCTTATTCATTTCTGATTTTATTTCTCTTAATCCCATAACTTATTTTTTAAAAGTTATTTCCTCAAAACATTCAATTAAACTTTTTAATCCAACCAATATTATACCTAGTGTTTCGTTTTTCATATTTAAAAGAGCAGCTTTCTGGTTGAATTGAAAAATAACACCTGTAAATAATGACTTTGAATTTAAATTTTCTAAATCAGCAGAAATAACTTCCAGTTTTGAATTTCTGCTCTGTTCTCCTTCAAAGTATTTGAGCATATAAATATTTCTTTGTTGAATTCTCATAAACTGAGTCTCTGTAATCTTTGCGATTTCTGTTTGAGGATGTTTTTTAAAGAACTCCCAGATTAGAAAGATAACTTTCATTATTTCCTCTAATTCAAGAGGTTTTAAATCAAAACGATAACCAAGAATTAAAGAAAATAGGAAAGGTTGTTTCTGTGATATTTTATCCGATTCCTCATTAACGTATGTTTCATCTATCAACTCAATCTTTTTGATTAATTGACCAACTCTCAGACTTTCTTTTTTATCCTCTTTTGATATAATCATTTTATCCTCCTATTATGTTTGGCAGCCGTTCAGTCAAAAGTCTTACAACGGTCGCGTGTATGAGTAGTGGCGGGCTTCGGAGTACTACCTTATCAAATTGCAATTAAGTTTATTAGTTGCAATACCCTTCAAATCAGCACTTTTCACCCGCTTGATTTTAGCCTTTGTTATGCCTTCGTGCTTTGTTTTCATCCGAATAATGTCAATTGTTTTTCTTTCTTAGGTGTCATTTCATTAATAAAACTGTCCCAGTCAGAAATTTTCACGCTCAAACTATATTTGTTGTTTAAATAAATTATCTGTTCTTCAATTTCTTTTTGTGTGATAGTTTTAGAGATACTTAATAAATCCAAACGCATTAAAAGGTCTTTGGTGAAAACTCTTTTTGCGTCAGAAAATGTAATTGATTTCAAAAATTCTTCTGTCTTGCTATAATTTAGAAGTATAATTGCATAAACGGCAAATTCAATTTTATCAAATCCTATAAAATAACAAGTATCGTCAAGCATTACAGGTTTGTCGTTTTGGGGTAAAACCAATGTAAAATGATACGTTTTATATAATCCAGAAATTGCAACTTTGTAAGGTTTAAAAGAATAATCTCCTATTCCAAAAATTGAGAACAGCGGTTTCCCATTATAAATACTTGATTTCCTTGCTTGAAAAGATGAAATGTTTGCTTTTAGATAATTGTATGTATCTGGATATAAATGTTGGATATATGAAGTTTCCTGACCAACTTTTGTTTGAGTTACAATAATATGCTTTCTTGTATTCTTTATTACTGTATTTTTTAAATCAGAACTTTTTAGAAACCCATAAATTAAGCCTTCTTCAAGTTTAATCTCTTCCGAAAGTTTATTTACAAAATGACCATTTACCCTTTCAAGTTCCATAACATTCGTACAATCGTGCTTTATTCCTTGTCTCCACTCAAAAGGGCATACCCCATCAATATCTTTCGTTTCATCATAGTCAGTAAGATTAGATACAAACTTATTATTAAGCCAACCAAAACTTAATCTTTTTTCTAAACTGTAAAAATCAAATTCGGTACTTTCATAACTTGGTTTTGAATTGAGTTGACAATAAAGCAAAGCCGCTTCAACTGAAACACTAAATTCCTTTTTACTATCAATGCAATATTTTTCTATTTCACCAACTCTATACTTTTTGTCTTTTTGGTCGAAAACGATGTTTTTTATCACTGAGTTTTTTACCAATAGTGCCAAATAACCGTTATGAGTCTGAAAAGCATCTAAGAGCATTAAAGTAATATATTCGGCAATATCAAAATTACCTTTGCCTGTCATTGCATCTAAACCGTTTTGATTCTTGAAATTTGATTTTTTTGGAAGATTTGAAGAATTAAGGCTACCTAATTTTGAGTTTGTTACCCAAGGCGGATTTCCTATTATTAATAATTTTTCAGTTGGAAACTGTTTAGAAATACTTTTAAAATCAAAATCAAAAATACTGCAATGTGTGATTGTAATTTTAGGTTTGTAACTGTTTGGATTTGAAAGAAAAAAATCAAGAATACCAAATTTTGTTTCCCAAACATATGGCTTATAAATTTCTATACCAAATACTTTCTTTACTGTTTTAAAATTCGATAACGAAGCAATTATAAAATTTCCTTTTCCACAAGTTGGCTCAATAATGATTTCTGGCAATATATTCTTTTTTGACAAATGCTGTGAAACCGCATTTGCTAAATCTTTATTTGTTTGGAAATCTCCATATTCTGCACGGTCAGGCTCTTCAACTAAACTTATGGCTAAATTTGAAACAGATTCTTTCAACCCTTGAAAATCAATATCATTTTCAAAAAAAGTATTGATGCCGAAGGTATCAAACATTTTTTGATTGGCATTTTCAGAAGACGAAATTTTGTTTAAGAAGTCTTTTAAAAACGTGCAAACTTGCAATGAAATATTTGCTTCAAATATTCTCATTACTTGGCTACGTTATCAATTACTTTACTAATTCCTTGTACTGCTTTGTCAAGCGTAACAATTCTCTGGTATTGAAGTCGCCATTGTAAAGCGTTTGAAATGGTCAAATATCCTTGAACAGGAGGTGTTTTTAGAATTTGTTTTGCTAATTGATTTAGAGTTATTCCATCGGCTGGAATATTTTTATCGTTCAGGTATGCAACAATATCTTCTACATTAGCCTTATCCTTAACCATTTCACGTAAACGATAAGTTGTTGTGTAATCGGCAGTCCTTTCTTTTGAAATAAATGAGCAACTAACAAAGTCAAGTTTAGCAGTTTTGGTTTTTGGGTCATCAATTTTATCATAAACAAAAACAAGTAGATTGTACCCAAGTCCAAAAATCTTTTGTTTAGCATCTTTAAACGGACAAGATGATTGTGGTTGCTTTATTGATGTAACCTTAATATCTGTCAAAATATCTTCTGATGGTAAATCAATGCCACTTGCAGAAGAACCTATTGTTGTTTTGTATTTTACATTTAATTGCTCTTGAAACTTATGTTCTATATGTGTCCCTACTGCTTTTCCGTCAGTTACACCAAAAAGTGATTTATTTTGAATTTTCGATTCTGCAATGCAAAAGGCTTTGGCTTCTGCTTTAAGTTTATCTATTGTCAGTTTTTCTTTCATTCTAATTTCTTATATTTTTAGGTTACAAATTTAATCATTTTTTCTGTCATTTCGTACGCTGTCGTTTTTTCTTGGCATGATGCATAACGGTTTCTTTACGTGACAAATATAACACTTTCGTAAATACACATCTTATAATATTCATAAATAAAATTTTGTATTGATGATAACTTAATGATAATAAAAAATATAAAAAGCACGTTGTTCTTTTTTAAAAAATATTTACGAATGTTGCCTATCTTTGCAATTGTACCATAATTATGAGGTAATGAACATAAATAATTTGCTTTCAACATTTGAACAACGATTGCGTTTGCAA
>CAZWCI010000143.1:0-4224 GCA_964632815.1 uncultured Lentimicrobiaceae bacterium
TGCAAAAGAGCGACCGGAGGAAGCTCCTTTTGCAGCTTTGCGGCCACACGACTACTGGCTGCGGACTTGGAACCGGACGCCGACGGCAAAGCCGGCACGCCCCAATAATTATTATAGAAAAAAAAATCAGAAAACAAAAAAAGACCGCGAAAAACGGTCTTTAAATCAAGTGCCCAGGACAAGAGTCGAACTTGCACGGGAGTCCTCCCACTACCCCCTCAAAGTAGCGTGTCTACCAATTCCACCACCTGGGCTTTTGAGGCTGCAAAAATACAATTTTTTTTAAAAGAAATACTTATTTTCCAAATATTTTTTCATAAAAAAAAGCGGGCCATAAGGGTCCGCTCTTTAGGGATTGCAATCCACTCGGATGAGATACAACTTTATTGACAGGTTTTATTTTTTTACCAAATCAACGATAGCTTTGAATGCCGCCGGATTATTCATTGCGAGGTCGGCGAGGGTTTTGCGATTTAACTCAATTCCCTTCTTAGCAACCATTCCCATAAATGAGGAATAGGATAAGCCGTATTCGCGAACGCCCGCATTGATACGGGTAATCCACAAACTTCTAAATGCTCTTTTTTTGTTTTTACGATCGCGGTAAGCATATTGTTGTCCTTTTTCCCAAGTATTTTTGGCAACGGTCCAGACATTTTTACGCTTTCCGAAGTACCCTTTGGTACGATTCAAAATCTTTTTTCTTCTTGCTTTTGAAGCAACATGATTAACTGATCTTGGCATAATGTTCTCCTTTCTTTTGCTTACGTCAGCGGTTTAACAGAATTAAACTCTTATAGAGCTGTGCGTAAAGTTAATAATTTTTTTACAGACCAAGCATTTGTTTTACAGTACGTTCCATGGTCTTGTCCACGATGGCGCTATAAGCCAAATTACGTTTTCTCTTATTCGATTTTTTCGTAAGGATGTGGCTGTGATAGGCGTGGTGTCTTTTTACTTTTCCGGTGCCGGTAAGGGTAAACCTTTTTTTGACAGCGGATTTGGTTTTCATTTTTGGCATTTCTAAAGATTTTTAAGGTTACTATTTAGAGTGGTATTGCAATTTTCTATTTTTTAGGATTAAGAATGATGATCATCCGTTTACCTTCCAATTTGGGAAGTTGTTCGGGTTTTCCATAATCTTCAACGGCTTGTGCAAATTTCAATAAGATTAATTCTCCTTGTTCTTTGTAAACGATTGATCGTCCTTTGAAGAAGACATCAACTTTGACTTTACATCCGTCTTTCAGAAACTTAACCGCGTGGTTGACTTTAAATTCAAAGTCATGTTCATCCGTTTGAGGCCCAAGGCGAATCTCTTTGATGACGATTTTTGCCGATTTCGCTTTAATCTCTTTCTGCTTCTTCTTCTGTTCGTAAAGGAATTTTTGATAATCCATAATTTTACAAACAGGAGGGCTGGCTTGGGGAGAAATTTCAACTAAATCCAGCTCGTATTGATTGGCCAAATCCAATGCTTCTTTAATTGGAACTATTTTTGGCTCCATGCCTTCAGCCACAACCCGAACCATTTGGGAAGTGATGAATTCATTAATCTTATGAGCAGCCTCACGCTTATGGGGAAGCCTGCGATTAAATGTAGTTTTAGTACGTTGTGTTGCGATACTTTGTTCTCCTTTCTTTATCTGTTTTTGTAATAACTTTATTTATAAAAAATTGAGTGCAAAAATACAATTTTTTTCAATTCAAAAATAGTATCAATGATATTTTTTTTCCGGATGGTAACCATTTGAAAAAGATTTTATTAGCTGTTTTTACGTTCCAAAGCTTTCGAATTTCTCTTTTCTGTTTATGATAAGGCTTTGTAATAAAGACTTTTTTTTATATCTTTGCAACTTTATTTTACCGCAATGATCACTTATATTACAGGAAAGTTAATAGAAAAAAATCCCGCTAATCTAATCGTGGAAACAGCAGGCGGTGTAGCCTACTTCGTACATATTTCCTTATATACATTTTCTAAAATAAAAGAGGAAAATCAGGTTAAAATTTATACACATTTCATAATAAAAGAAGATGCGCATCTTTTATACGGCTTTGCAGATGAAGAGGAACGTATGCTCTTTCGTTTGCTGATAAGCGTGAACGGAATCGGTGCTAATACGGCTCGACTGATTCTCTCTTCCCTCAACGCCCAAGAGTTATGCCAAGCTATTGCTACCGAAGATGTGCGTACTATTCAAGCGGTGAAAGGTATCGGCAGTAAGACTGCTCAACGTATGGTCCTTGATTTGAAGGATAAAATCATGAAATCAGCACCTCAAAATACAGATAAATTTTCTAAAATTAACAATAATAACAAAAATGAGGCGTTATCAGCATTGGTTTCCTTGGGTTTTGTAAAGAATACCGCGGAAGCCATGCTCGATAAAATTATTCAATCGGAAGGGATTTCTCTTTCGGTGGAAGATTTGATAAAAAAAGCTTTAAAGTTGTTATAATCTAAAACCGGTAGAGAAGACGTGGCCATCGGAAAAAACACAAAATTTTATATTGTCCCTACATTTATTGTTTGTGCTTTGTACTCAGTAATATGGGCTATACCGGCGCCGCATTTCGGGAGCAACGTATCATCATTTCTTTTTACTTCGCAAAGAGATTCCAATATTTCCACAGTTTCAGAATCAGAAGTTTTTGTTTTGGATGAGTCAGTTCCGACAGACGGACTCAGTCTACCCCCGGACACCGGGTTGCAAGTGCCCATTCCCCAACCAATTAATAATCCGTTGGAGGAGAACAATTACAATAGTCCTTTTTATATGAATAACCCTTCCAATATGGGGACTTCTATTGAATATGATCCCGAAACCAATACCTATAATTTTCAAAATACCATCGGGGGCAAGCCATACGGACCATCCGGCTCCATGGATGTAAATGAATATATTGATTATGATCTTCGTAAGAGTATTGAAGATTATTGGCGTGAGAACGGAGTGAGTTTTTCTCAGGGAAGTAATCGCCGCGGAGGAGGAATTATTCCGCAATTGCACGTCGGTGGGGACCTCTTTGAAGGTATTTTTGGGAGTAATACTATCGACATCCGCCCTTCCGGAAATGCAGAGCTGATTTTTGGCGTCATCTATAACCAAAACGATAATCCGAATCTGCCCGTCAAACAAAGGAAAGTTACCCAATTTAATTTTGATGAGAATATTCAGTTGAATGTGCTTGCCAAAATCGGAGATAAAATTGATTTTAACCTGAATTATAATACCGAAGCCAATTTCGATTTCGAGAATAAAATGAAATTGAAGTATGAAGGTAAAGAGGATGAAATTATTAAATTGTTGGAGTTTGGGGATGTTACAATGCCTCTTAGCAGTTCACTCATTGTGGGGAGTCAGAGTCTATTTGGATTGAAAACGCAATTGCAATTTGGAAAGTTGAACGTCACGGCTGTTATGTCTCAACAAGAGTCTGAATCAAAGACGATTACTGTTTCCGGCGGAGCGCAAATGACGGAGTTTTACTTCAGAGCCGATGAATACGAAGAAAACAGGCACTTTTTCCTCAATCAATTTTACAGAGATCATTATAGTCAGTATCTTTCCACCTTGCCGTTGGTAAGTTCTCCTGTTGTAATTACTAAAATTGAAGTATGGCGAACTACCATTGGCTCCGCAACCACCAATAATCGTAATGTGGTAGCATTTACCGACCTTGGTGAAGGTAGAGGCCCCGATGGCTCTTATATTCAATCTTCGAGAGTACAATATGTCAGCGGAAATTATCCTGATAACCGAATCAACGACCTCTATGTCGTGGTCGATTCTTCCGATATCCGAAACTTGAGCTCGGTATCAACCAACCTGAATAGCAAAGGATTTACAGCGGGTGTTGATTATGAAAAAATTGAAAATGCACGTCTGCTTGATCCTTCTGAATATACATTTAATAGTAAATTGGGGTTTATCTCACTGAATACGGCACTCAATTCGGACCAGGTGCTGGCGGTATCTTACCAGTACACGGTTATCGGAGATGATCGGGTGTATCAAGTAGGGGAGTTCTCCAATGAGGTCAATGCTCCGCAATGTATCCGCGCTAAGTTGTTGAAAAGTACAACGCTCAATACACAATCTCCTCTTTGGAAGTTGATGATGAAGAATGTCTACAGTTTATCTTCTTATCAAGTAAAAGCGGAAGATTTCCGACTTAATGTTCTCTATACCGGAGATGCAGAAGGAATTCCCAACGGCT
>CAZWCI010000144.1:0-4105 GCA_964632815.1 uncultured Lentimicrobiaceae bacterium
CAAAAATAACCGATTCTTTCAAATTGATAGTATGGAGCAGCCGTGTTGAGGTTCAAAGACTCTTCCAAATAGCCGTTCTTCACGACTAATGAATCCGGATTGATATAATCCAAAAATGATTTTCCTTCTTCTTCGTTGTCGGGTTCGGGAACCGTAAAGAGTCTTTCGAAAAGACGTATTTCTGCTGTTTGAGCATGAGCTGCCGACACCCAATGGATGGTGGCTTTGACTTTTCGGTTACTTTCACTCAATCCACTTCTTGTTTCCGGAAAATATTGGGCATGAATTTCTGTAATTTCTCCCGCTTCATTTTTTACTACACCAGTACAGGTGATGATATATGCATATTTTAATCGCACTTCTCCGCCAATGGTAAGTCGGTAAAATTTCTTATCGGCATTTTCTCTGAAGTCGGCACGTTCTATCCATAATTCTTTGGAGAAGGGAACTTGGCGAGTTCCAGCTTCGGGGTCTTCGGGATTATTGGTTGCTTGCATTTGTTCAATTTGATCAGCGGGATAGTTGTCTATAATCAATTTCACAGAATCCAGGACGGCCATTGTTCTGATTGCTACTTTGTTGAGGTCCTCGCGGGCACAAAACTCAAGCAGATTGACATCAATCACATTGTCGCGTTTGGCAACGCCAACTGTTTCGGCAAAATTACGAATTGACTTCGGAGTGAAACCCCTGCGACGTAATCCCGAAATAGTGGGCATTCGTGGATCATCCCATCCCATAACATGTTTCTCTTTTACCAATTGCATGAGCTTTCTTTTGCTCATAATGGTGTAACTTAAATTAAGACGGGCAAATTCAATCTGTTGCGGATGATGAATGTGCAAAGCTTCACAAAACCAATCATATAGAGGACGATGTATTTCAAATTCAAGCGTACAGATAGAATGAGTGATACCTTCAATAGAGTCACATTGGCCGTGGGCATAATCATACATAGGATAGATGCACCAATGATTGCCGGTTCGGTGATGCTCTGCATGAAGAATCCGATACATGATAGGATCACGCATGTGCATATTGGGAGAATTCATTCCGATTTTAGCCCGAAGAACACGGCTGCCGTCAGGAAACTCGCCGGCCCGCATTCTGCGAAATAAATCCAGATTTTCTTCTATTGACCTGTTTCGGTATGGACTTTCAATCCCCGGCTTCGTAGGAACCCCTCTGCCCTGACTGATCTCTTCTTGTGTCTGATCATCTACGTATGCTAACCCATCCATGATTAATTGTTCTGCCCATTGATACAACTGCTGAAAATAATCAGAGGCGTAGTATTCTGCGGCCCATGTGAATCCCAACCACTTGATGTCTTCTTTAATCGAATCTACATATTCAACATCTTCCTTCACCGGATTGGTATCATCAAAACGTAAATTACATTTTCCGTTATATATTTTTGCCAAACTAAAATTTAAACAAATGGATTTAGCATGACCAATGTGTAAATAGCCGTTCGGTTCAGGGGGAAATCTGGTGTGTATCCGACAATCGTTCTTTTTTTCTGCTAAGTCTTTTTCAATAATTTCTTCGATAAAGTTCATGATAATAGTATTGAGTGATAAAATAACCGATGGAAATAACTTGCAAAGATAAAATATTTTTCAATATAATTAGGGATTAACTATCTAAAAAAGAGATAAAAATATTAATTTTATTTTTATAAAAATGGTTGTTTTATTCAAAAAAAAAGTCCTAACTTTGCAACGATTTTGAAGTGAAAATTAAAACCATTTTATAACAAAACTTAAAATTTTTTTGTATGGATCTTAAAAAATTAATTGCCGATATTGAGGCAAAAAATCCGGCTCAACCTTTATACATTCAAGCCGCAAAAGAAGTACTCGAAACCATCGCAGACTTCGTGAATGAAAATCCAAAATATGACAAATATGCTATTGTCGAAAGAATTTTGGAACCTGAACGTATCATCAAATTCCGAGTTTCTTGGGTTGATGATAAAGGACAAATCCAAGTAAATCGCGGATACCGCGTTCAACACAATATGGCTATCGGCCCATACAAAGGAGGTCTTCGCTTCCATCCTTCCGTTAATGAAGATTCTATGAAGTTTTTGGCGTTTGAACAAACTTTTAAAAACTCTCTGACAACCCTTCCTATGGGAGGTGGCAAGGGAGGATCTGATTTCGATCCTAAAGGAAAATCAGAAGGTGAAGTAATGCGTTTTTGCCAAGCTTTTATGACGGAATTACAGAAGTATATCGGACCCGAAACAGACGTTCCTGCCGGTGATATCGGTGTGGGTGCTCGTGAAATCGGCTTTATGTTCGGTCAGTATAAAAGATTACGCGACGAACATGTAGGCGTTCTTACCGGTAAAGGTTTAGAGTGGGGTGGTTCTCTTATTCGCCCTGAAGCTACCGGTTTCGGTGCTGTTTACTTCCTCGAAGGAATGCTTGCAACCTGCAAAGATTCTATCAAAGGAAAACGCACAATTATCTCGGGATTCGGAAATGTGGCTTGGGGAACAGCTCTTAAATTAGCTGAATTGGGTGCTGTACTCGTAGCTATCTCTGGTCCTGATGGTTATATTATTGACGAAGCAGGAATCAATACTCCTGAAAAAATTGAATATATGAACGAATTGAACCAAACACGTAATAACGTGGTGGCTCCTTTCGCTGATAAATTCAAATCTGCTAAGTTCATCCCAGGAAAGAAAGTATGGGGAGTTCCTTGCGATATCGCTATGGCTTGCGCAATCCAAAATGAATTGGATGGAAAAGACGCTGAAATGCTCGTTAAGAATGGTGTTAAATATGTGGTGGAAGTATCCAATATGGGTTGCACTGCAGATGCAGTTACAACATTCCAAAAAGCAAAAGTTACTTTTGCTCCAGGAAAAGCTGCAAATGCCGGTGGCGTTGCTACATCAGGTCTTGAAATGAGCCAAAATTCAATGAAATTGTCATGGAATAAAGAAGAAGTTGATGAAAAATTGAAAGGAATTATGCAAAATATTCATGCCAATTGTTTGGCCCACGGAAAAGAAAAGAATGGCTATATCAACTATGTGAAAGGTGCTAATATCGCTGGCTTTATTAAAGTTGCCGAAGCAATGATCGCTCAAGGAGTTTACTAATAATCCTTGACTTAGTTTAATAAAAAAGGCTGTCCGAAGACAGCCTTTTTTTTATGCCTGAACTCCCGAAATATCCACGGAAGGATCAATTTTTCTAATCAATCCTTGTAGTGCTTCTCCGGGTCCGTATTCCACAAAACGAGTGGCTCCGTCGGCAATCATCTGCTGAACACACTGCATCCATAAGACAGGAGCAGTCAACTGAGCTACTAAATTCTTTTTAATCTGATCGGGATCCATCGACGGTTTTGCGGTGCAATTTTGGTATATTGGACAAATCGGATCATGGAAGTTAATGTGGGCAATGGCATCTGCTAATTCGTCTTGTGCCGGTTGCATGAGCGGAGAATGGAATGCTCCACCAACCTTTAATGGTAATATGCGCTTTGCTCCTGCTTTTTGCAGCGCCTCAGTGGCCAACTCAATTCCCTTGATGGAACCGGAAATTACCAATTGTACAGGATTATTATAATTGGCAGGAACTACAGTCTCCGGAATTGATTTACAAATCTCTTCCGTTAAGTGATGATCAAATCCCAATACAACAGCCATGGTCGAAGGGTTTTGCTCACAAGCTTTTTGCATCGCATGTGCTCTTTTGGATACTAAGGAGAGACCAT
This sequence comes from uncultured Lentimicrobiaceae bacterium, assembly GCA_964632815.1. Classification (GTDB taxonomy): domain Bacteria; phylum Bacteroidota; class Bacteroidia; order Bacteroidales; family WCHB1-69; genus DUOL01. The sequence goes on from CAZWCI010000144.1 coordinate 3,742, forward strand.
CCGCAAAAGTTAATACTCTATTGGCTACTAATGCTGTAAATTCTCCCAACGAATGTCCTGCAGTCATGGCCGGCATTTCATCGTCCGTGAGAAGTTGATATGCTATGATAGAATGCAGAAATACTGCAGGTTGGGTCACTTTTGTCATCTTTAAAGTCTCTTCCGTTCCGGAAAACATGATGTCGGTAATGGAAAATCCTAAGATTTCGTTAGCTTCCTCAAACATCTCTTTGGCTTTGGGGTAACGATCGTATAAGTCCTTTCCCATTCCTGAAAATTGGGCTCCTTGGCCCGGAAAAACAGCAACTTTCATAATTTTTAGTTTTAATGAATATGTTTCGGCTGCAAAAATAGTAAAATTTCC
>CAZWCI010000145.1:0-4095 GCA_964632815.1 uncultured Lentimicrobiaceae bacterium
GCCTCTGCTTTTTGCCCGGCCTGCGTACGTGCTTCGTGGCTGATTGTATTGTGACTGCCAGAACTAACTCTTTATGACCAAAGAAGGGAAAATATATATCAAAACATATATATTTCGCATGGCTATCGTTTTTAAAACTCCTTAAATAGGTCTTCGTAATGTCCATTCTCATATTTTTGCAACTCAAGATCTTCCAGATAGTGATATGCTTCGAGGAGCATATTGAGATATTTAAAATCATAGTTGGTGAGACACTTGAATCTTTTAATTTCCAAACCTTCTTGTATATAACCTAGTGTAACGAGAGCGGCTATGTCGTTTTGGGCAACACGTTTGACATATTCCATGTATGGCTCATCGGGCTCGCGAACCAAGTATCTTAGTGCTTCTATCACTTTAGGACATATTCCTTCTGCAGCGATTTTCTCGATAGTCCAATCTGTATCTTCCAACACATCCCGCAACACATCTGCCATTTCAGTTCTTTCCATATTTATATAATCACTTACCCGTCTATGATGTAGTGAATCGGATATGTCTGCACGTTTTTCAAAGCCCACATAAGCTTGATGATAAATAGATTCTACAATCTTCCATTGCGATTCAATCCATTCTTCACGCTTTTTATCTCTTAAGGATTCTTCTTCATTGTCCATAGCAATTATTTTTACATACAGGCAAAATTAGGATGCGACTATGCCAAATATCTGCACAATCTATAATGCAGCAGGTCAGAATAATTACCTTCTGTCTTTGTGGTAAAAATCAAAAGTAACATAATTGGAGCGCAGTCGCTGGAACGTTGGCTCCGTAGCAATTCCAATGGTTATAGTTCTTCCATCAGTTCGGTCCAGCGTGTTTCAAGCTCCGCTATTTTGGCTTGGATTTTTGCATAATCGGCATACAGACTACCGGAGGCGATTTCAGCGGCATGTGCTTCGGGAGCTGCCATCTTCTGTTCAATGGCACGAAGTTGTTCGCCCAGTCCTTCTATCTCTTGCTCAATCTTATGAATCCTGTTACGAATTTTGCGAGTTTCGGCCTCTTGTTGTTTTTTAAGTGCGTAAGAATCTTTATTGTCCGACGGCTGACCTTCGTCCGTACCCTCCGCCTTCACTCCTCCCCTGCTTTGCAGTTCTTGTAAGGTGTCTAATTTTCTTTTTTCTAAGAAATCGTACACATCGCCAATATAAGTATTGATGCGCCCGTCCTTGAACTCAATTACTTTTTCGGTCAATCCCTGAAGAAAATCACGGTCGTGCGACACCAATATCATGCTGCCTTCGTACTGAAGCAATGCATTTTTGAGCACATCTTTCGAGGCCATATCCAAATGGTTGGTCGGCTCATCCAAAATGAGCAGATTGACGGGACTTAAGAGCAGTTTCGCCAAAGCCAATCTCGACTTTTCGCCTCCGGAGAGCACCTTCACCTTTTTCTCCGTATCTTCGGTACTGAAGAGAAAACTACCGAGTATGGAGCGAATTTTAGGTCTGATGTCGCCCACCGCAATCTCATCAATAATTTCAAATACCGTTTTTTCGGGCTCTAAAAGTAGCGCTTGGTTTTGGGCGTAATAACCGATGATAACCTGATGGCCAGTACGAATTTCGCCCTGCAGCGGTTCAATCTCCCCGACAATAGATTTTACGAAAGTTGATTTTCCCTCCCCGTTTCGTCCTACAAAGGCAATTTTACCACCACGTTCCAGAACAAAATCCACATTTTTAAGCACCTCCAACTTTCCGTAGCCCAAAGTCAGGTTACTACCTTCGATGACCACGCGCCCCGAATGTGGCGCCGGTGGAAACCGGAACGAAATGGAGCTATTGTCCAACGTATCCACCTCCACTTTATCCATCTTATCCAACAACTTAATGCGACTTTGCACTTGCTTGGCTTTGGTGGCCTTGTAGCGGAAACGTTCAATAAATTTCTCAATATCGGCAATCTGTTTCTGCTGATTCTCATACGCCGCTTGCTGCGTCTCAATACGTTCGAGCCGATGCTGCACATATTCCGTATAACCGCACTTATAGTCTTGAATATTTCCTAAAGTAATCTCAATTGTGCGGGAAGTCACGCGATCCAGAAATGCGCGGTCGTGCGACACCAATATCAAACAGCCGTCGTAAACGGACAGGTAATTTTCCAACCATTGAATAGATTCAATATCCAAATGATTGGTCGGCTCATCCAATAAAAGAATTTCCGGATTTTGAAGCAATATTTTCGCAAGGGCCACACGCATCTGCCACCCGCTGCTAAATTCGGACATGGGTCTTTGAAAATCGGTCGTCTTAAAACCGAGCCCCAACAAAACCTTCTCTGCCTCGCCCTCCATCGTATGGCCGCCCAACTGATGAAAACGCTCTGTGGCATCGGAGAGTTGCTGCGCAAGATTCGCGTACTCCTCGGATGTGTAATCTTCGCGCTCCGACAACGACTTGGTCAACCCCCGAATACGCCCTTCCAACGACTTCTGTTCCACAAAGGCGCTCATTGTCTCCTCCCACACCGACTTATTATACTCGGCGTACAACTCCTGCGGCAAATAGCCGGTTTGATAGCCGCTCGTGATGACCATTGTTCCTGTTTCGGGCTCCATCAAGCGGTGTATAATTTTCAACAACGTCGATTTTCCGGCTCCGTTCTTCCCTACCAAACCAATGCGGTCTTTGTCTCCCGCCACAAACGAAAGGTCCTTAAACAAAAAATCACCGGTAAAATTTATTGAGAGTTTGTTAATCGAGATCATACATCACTTTTTAGGGTGCAAAAATAGTACATTTTTTCGGTTTTTCGGACGAATTTCAGGTCAACTGCCGCAAGCATTAAGAAAATAGTGTACATTTGTCGTCTGTTTGAAGCACTAAGAGTCATAATCATAAACCCACACGGCGATGATAAAAAAAGCCATTTTCTTCCTCTCCATCACATTCCTCTCTTTTGCGGCACATTCGACGCCACAGGACTCGCTTTACTCGCAACAACTTTTCGGCAACTTCTCCGTCCAACGAACCGAACTCTCGTGGATGCAACTCGGCTTTCGCATTGGCTACAACATATCCCTTACCGATCAGTATTCTTCGACCGATGAGATGAAAAACCTTTTCTCCGCGGAATTCGGTGCATTTGCCCGTTTCGGAAAATATGTGTATGCAGAGGTCGGCATTGGCTATCTGTTTCATAAAGGGCACTACACCTCCAATTTTCCCATTCCGCCGGTCAGCAACGAAATTGTGGAGACTCGTTTTCTGCAAATCCCCCTCAAAGCGGTCGGTTATATTGCATTGAAAAAGAAATTTTCCATCTTCCCGGCGGTCGGCGTGCTCTACCAGCCCTTGATTCAGGTAAGCGAAAACTACATTGGCTACTCCAAAAAAAACATCACCAACCACCAATTCCTGTTCAGCGCCTCAATAGGGTTTCGTATCTCCTTCTTCACGCTTGAAGCCGCCTATCGAAAGTCCATTACCCCCTTCTTTTCCGATAGAACTTCGGGGAAACCAAGCTACATTTCCATTATGGCGGGATTCATGTTGTAATTTTTTCAATTTATCAATCAGAGAATTAGAAGAAAAAAAGATTTTTTTTCAAAAAAATTAGTACACTGAATAAAAAAAGATGTATTTTTGCAGCCTCTAAACGAAAGGGAGTTTAGCTCAGCTGGTTCAGAGCATCTGCCTTACAAGCAGAGGGTCGGCGGTTCGAATCCGTCAACTCCCACAAAAAGACAAAGGACTTACAACATTATGTAAGTCTTTTTTTATTTTCCTTTTCAGCAGTCTATTTTTTATTTTCCTTTTAAAAATAATGAGTTTTATAACTACCCATCGTCATTTTTTTATTATATTATTTAAAGCAATATAAAAAAAATATTATTTTTGCAAGGATGTAATTTGATAAAAATATTTTAATAATGAAAAAAATCATACTTTCTTTAGTTGTTAGCTTATTGCTTTGTGCCGTTACGTTTGCTCAAATTACCACTTTGACTTTTACGGGTAAAAATGACCTAAATCAATATGTATGTTTGGATAGAGTGGTCATCACTAATTTAACTCAAAGTTGGCAAGAGACTATTTACTATCC
>CAZWCI010000146.1:0-4088 GCA_964632815.1 uncultured Lentimicrobiaceae bacterium
ACCCCGACCTCCCGGCACTCTGTCACCAACATTTGGGTGGTACATTACAGGGCGAGGCCCTCGTTCGTTATCAAGAATTGGCAGTTAATGCCGGTGCTAAAGGTACAGACCTTACCGTTTTTGCACACGATTATCTTAATGTATTTGCTACCGGGTTTCACTATGCCTTTGCTGTAGCTATTTTTGCGATGGCTATCTCTTTGGTTATTTATCTCTCTAATAAGAAAAAATTCCCAAATCCTGCCGATAAAAATAAAGCGGTTGGCGTTGCTGAAGGCGAAATGAGCGTTGCTGAAGTGAAACAACGTCTCTATGCTCTTTTTGCAGTTTTTGCAGTGGTTATTTTCTTCTGGTTTTCTTTCCACCAAAACGGTTTGACCTTAACCTTCTTCGCCCGAGATTATACCGATTTAAGCCAAATTAGACTCAACCTTGGCTTCACCACCCTCGAAGGAGCAGAACTTTTCCAATCGATGAACCCATTTTTTGTGGTATTTCTGACACCCGTTATTATGGCTTTCTTCGGATGGCTCCGTGCTAAAGGAAAAGAACCTTCCACCCCCAAGAAAATTGCTATCGGGATGTTGATCGCCGCTATTGCATACGTGGTAATGGCTATTGGTTCTATGGGACTTCCTGCTTTTACCTCTGTACAGGCACAAGGCGGTTTAAACGATCTCCAACGTATTACTCCGTTCTTGTTGATAGGAACCTATTTTATCCTTACCGTGGCAGAATTATTTATCTCTCCTCTCGGGATATCTTTTGTTTCTAAAGTAGCTCCTCCAAAATATCAGGGGATGATGCAAGGATTGTGGTTATGTGCTACTGCAGTCGGCAACCAGCTCCTTTTCATCGGCGCAATTCTTTATGAACACATCCCGATTTGGGCTACATGGACAGTCTTTGTTGTAGCTTGTCTTATCTCCATGAGCGTCATGCTCTTCATGTTAAGATGGCTCGAAAAAGTAGCTAAATAATTGTCATTTTTTAATTTCTATAAGAAACAGGATGTTTTTCGGAATATCCTGTTTCTTTATTTTTTTCTATTGGGCGTGCCGGCTACGCCGTCGGCGTCCGGTTCCAAGTCCGCAGCCGGTAGTCGTGTGCCCGCAAAGCCACAAAAAGAGCTTCCTCCGGTCGCTTTTTTGTGGCAGCGGCACATCGCCTCCCGTCTTTGCGGGCTTTCCACCTAAACGCCTCACGCCGGGGAGGCAAAATGGGTGAGGTATAGTGATGAATAAACTTATTAAAAATGTAAAGAACCCTTTTTTAACATTAAAAAAATGATATTTTTGTATTCGTTTTTCTAAACAAAAGAAAAACAATCGAAAATTGACAACATAAATTAAATGTCACACTTAAAATGAAAAATAATCAATCAGCATTTATTTTATTTAAAACTGAAGATGAGAAAATATCCATAGATGTTTGCTTTGAAGATGACACCGTATGGCTTTCTCAAGAACAAATGGCCTTATTATTTGGAAAAGCCAGAACTACTATTAACGAACATATTAAGAACATATTTAAAGAAGGTGAGTTAAATGAAAATATGGTATGTCGGAATTTCCGACATACCACTCCACATGGTGCCATTGAGGGAAAAACACAAATATCGTCAATAAAATTATACAATCTTGACGTAATTATTTCTGTCGGATATCGCGTAAAATCTATCCGCGGCACTCAATTTAGAATTTGGGCAACAAAACGCCTAAACGAATATATCCGTAAAGGGTTTGCTATTGACGATGAGCGTCTGAAAAATTTAGGTGGTGGGGGCTATTGGAAAGAATTATTGGAAAGAATACGTGATATTCGCGCATCCGAAAAAGTATTTTATCGTCAGATATTGGATATTTATGCAACAAGCATAGATTATAATTCTAATGCGGAAATTTCCATTGCATTTTTTAAAAAAGTACAAAATAAAATCCATTTTGCAGTCCATGGACAAACAGCAGCCGAACTTATTTTCAATCGAGCTGATTCAGAAAAGGAGTTTATGGGGTTGATGACTTTTCCGGGAAGTCGGCCTTACTTGAAAGATGTTGCTGTTGCAAAAAATTATTTAGATGAAAAAGAGTTACGTTCTCTGGGACAATTAGTATCCGGCTATTTAGATTTTGCTGAACGACAAGCCGAACGACAGCAAATAATGACTATGAAAGATTGGTCAGAACATTTGGAGAAAATTTTAACCATGAGTGGAGAAAAACTTTTGAAGGGTTCAGGGAGTATAAGTCACGAAATAGCAATTGAAAAGGCTATCGGAGAATATAGAAAGTATCAACAAAAAACACTAAGCGAAGTTGAAAAGAATTATTTGGAAAGTCTAAAAGGACTAGAAAATAAAGTGAAACACGAAAAATAAATTGGACATTAAGACATTATCTGTTCCTTAAATTTTAATATTCATTTTTATTCCCAAAAATACATTGAAAAAATAAATAGTGTTTTCTCTATTGGGAGAATTGTTTATTTATAGCCCAAATCGGTGCCATCCCCCCGCGTGAGGGCGCAGGTGGAAAGCCCGCAAGGACGGGAGACGATGTGCCGCTGCCACAAAAAAGCGACCGGAGGAAGCTCTTTTTGTGGCTTTGCGAGCACACGGCTACCGGCTGCGGACTTGGAGCCGGAGACCGACGGCGAAGCCGGCACGCCCTAAAAATTATTCAAAAAATTCTTCGTATCTTTTTGAATAGATTGAAATAAAAGGGGATAAATTTCGTTTTTTGAATAGCTTTTTTATATATTCTTGCAATTGATATTTATGCAATTAAAAAGGCCTTAAATCGAGTTTTTATTAATAAAGAAAATGAAAAAAATATTCTTTCTGTTCTTTTGTATTTTTTTGGCGGGAGGAGTGCAGTCGCAGCAAGTATTGGAGTTTTCGTTGGAAGATTGCATTCAGTATGCCGAAACGCATAACTTAACGCTGAAAACAGCGCAATTAAATAGAGAATCTTCGGAAATAACCTATCGTCAGTCGAAAAATGCGATTGCCCCGACGATATCGGCTTCTGCGTCGCAAGGATACGGATATTCGCATCATCCGACGAACGGGGGCAGCTCGTGGAACGGCTCTTATGGTTTGAATGTCAATATGTCTTTATTTAAGGGGTTAAGTAAATATCACGACATTCAACAAAGTAAACTCAATCTGACCTATGCCGATTTGCAAATTGAAAATGAAAAGGATTATGTGAAGATTGAAATTATTCAGGCTTTTTTAACAGTTCTTATGAATCAAGAATTGTTGGCTTATCAGGAAGAGGTGGCAAAAACATCTGAAGAACAGCTCAAACAAGGAGAAATTCAATATCAGGTTGGGAAGATTATGGAAAGTGATTATCTGTTGCTGAAAGCTCAATATGCCTCTGACCAATATACGATTGAGAATACCAAAATTACCATTGCCAATAATTTGTTGACGTTAAAGAATTTACTTGCATTATCGCATGATTATACATTATCTGTGATTAAGCCGGCGAACGCGGAGGCGATTCCGGTGCCGCAGATGCCGGAGATGAAAGTGGTGCTCGAACAAACGCTGAACTATTTGCCGCGGCTGAAAATGGCGGATGCCCAATTAGCGGCTGCCGAATATGATGTAAAAATCGCAAAATCAGATTATTATCCCTCTTTGTCCATGCAAGCGGGCGTATCTACTTCTTATTTGAATTTTACCAATCCTTACGGAACTCAATTGGGTGAAAATTTGGGCGAAAATGTTGGAATTCAACTGAATATTCCGATTTTCAATCAATATGCCACCCGCTCACGGGTGAGTCAAGCTAAAATTGCATTGCAACAAACGGAAATCCAGAAACTGCAACAAGAATTGGATGTAGTTCGGGAACTGGAACAAGAGTACTTGAAAACCAAACAATATTTGAATAGTTATCAAGTTCTGGAAATTCAAGAAAAAGCCTATCATGCAAGTTATATGGCGTATAACGAAAAGTTTAAAGCAGGTGTCATCACCACGGTGGAACTCTTGCAACAACAAACAAACTATCTCAATGTGCTGAATGAGTTTTTACAGACAAAATATGCTTTTCTGTTGAATAGAAAAGTATTGG
>CAZWCI010000147.1:0-1567 GCA_964632815.1 uncultured Lentimicrobiaceae bacterium
TTTTTTGAATTATTTAAAGTAGGAGAATTACTCATAGCCATTAATTTTGAATTTCTGCAGCTCCTTCAGGTCGTTTTCCAAAAATATTCTCAAGATCTTCAGCAAAAATAACTTCTCTTTCGAGGAGAATTGAAGCCAATTGGTCCAACTTTTCTTTATTTCCTTTTAAGATATCAAGTGCACGTTTGTATGCAGATTCAATTAAATTGTGAATCTCCTTGTCTATTTCTTCGGCTGTTTTTTCGCTGTAAGGTTTGGTAAAAGAGTATTCCGATTGGCCGGATGAGTCATAATAGCTTACATTCCCTATTTTTTTATTTAATCCGAAATAAACCACCATAGAATAGGCTTGTTTTGTAATTCTTTCGAGATCACTCAGGGCTCCCGTAGAAATTTGACCAAAAATCAGTTCTTCGGCAGCTCTACCACCCAGAGTCGCAGTCATTTCATCAAACAATTGATCAAAAGTGGTAATATGTCTTTCTTCGGGCAGATACCAAGCGGCACCCAATGATTTCCCGCGGGGCACAATAGTAACTTTTACCAAAGGCGATGCATATTTAAGCAACCAACTCACGGAAGCGTGACCGGATTCATGGTATGCAATGACCTTTTTTTCTTGAGGAGAGATGATACTGCCTCTTTTTTCCAGCCCACCCACAATCCGATCAATTGCAGAAAGAAAATCTACTTTTTCGATTTGTTTTTTAGAAGTTCTAGCAGCAATCAACGCTGCTTCATTACACATATTGGCGATATCGGCTCCGGAGAACCCGGGAGTTTGCTTGGCAAAGAATTCCAAATCCACATCCGGTCCGATTTTTAAGTTACGAACATGGACTTCAAAAATTCCTTTACGTTCATTAATATTAGGAAGTTCCACATGAATTTGTCTATCAAATCTTCCGGCGCGAAGCAAAGCACGGTCAAGGACATCTGCCCGATTGGTTGCAGCAAGAATGATTACTCCTGCGTTGGATGAGAAGCCATCCATTTCTGTGAGCAATTGATTTAAGGTATTTTCGCGTTCATCATTCGCGCCACTCATTACATTTCTTCCTCTGGCGCGTCCAACGGCATCAATTTCATCAATAAAAATAATACAAGGAGCTTTTTCTTTGGCGGTTTTAAAGAGATCTCGAACACGGGAAGCCCCTACTCCAACAAACATTTCCACAAAATCGGAACCGGAAAGAGAAAAGAAAGGAACTTTTGCTTCACCGGCCACCGCTTTTGCCAATAAGGTTTTTCCTGTACCGGGAGGTCCAACCAAGAGAGCTCCTTTGGGAATTTTGCCGCCTAATTCAGTATATTTCTTAGGATTTTTGAGAAAATCCACAATTTCTTCCACTTCATATTTAGCTCCTTCCATACCGGCAACATCTTTAAATGAAATGTTGGCTTGAGTTTTGCTGTCAAAAAGTTGGGCTTTCGATTTTCCGATGTTGAAAATTCCGCCACCTGCACCTCCGCCACCTTTCATCGAACGCATAGAATAATAAAATAGCACAAAGATAAAAACCAATGGTAAAATCCACCATATCAATTCTCTGCCCCAATTTTCGGT
>CAZWCI010000147.1:1667-4054 GCA_964632815.1 uncultured Lentimicrobiaceae bacterium
CTCTGCCCCAATTTTCGGTAGTATTTTGTTTAAGTGGAAATTCATAATCATTCTCGATATCAGACTTGGTTAATGAGGTGTCTGCAGCTAATCTATTCTCAATGGCTCGCTCTTTTAATCGATTCAGATTTTCATTAAATACTTGAAAATCGCTAATATTCAAAAAATACTGCGGACCATCGATATTTTTTTCTCTAAACTTTTCATATTTAGGATTTTCAGAAATTACATTTTCTTTCAAAAAAATATGTACACGATTGTCTTTCTTTACATACTCCACCTCCTTAATTTCTTGGGCTAAGACCATTTGATTAAACTCAATATTATCCAATTCTTCCACCGGTTTAGGAGAAGAGTTAAAAAAATAGAGTCCAATCAAAAAAAGTGCAATGGCCATGTAAACCCATGAAATATTCAATTTCGGTTTATTATTTTTCCCAATAACCGATTTTGATTTTTTGTTGGCTTGCTTATTATCTGAATTTGTCGTCATTTCGTAAATAATTAATAATGTTGAATTTCAGCGTCACTCCATAGTTTTTCGAGATTGTAGTATGTGCGGGCTTCGGGTTGAAAAATGTGCACAATCACATTGAAATAATCCAAGAGAACCCATTCGGCATTTTCTACACCTTCAACAAAAGTGGGTGCCGTTTGAATGTTCCGATGCGTCATTTCACGAACATAATCGCACAATGTTTCCACATGGGGTTTAGAATTTCCTGTACAAATAATAAAATAATCAAAAAAAACGTGATTAATTTTTTTTAAATTGACACAGATAATATCCGCTCCTTTTTTTTCTATAAGTGATTGTATTATAATTTCTTGTAGCGTTCCTTCTTGTAATACCGGTTCTGTAACCGCAGGTTTCTTTTTTGCCATTATATTATAAAGTAAATTAATCTGCAAATTTACATCATTTTTTTGAATATGTAAATAGCTTATTTATAAAAAGAAAAAATAAAACGCAGAAAATCCGAAGACTTTCTGCGTAAAGAATATGATAAAACAAAATGTTCTTATCTAACGATATTTAATTTTTTCGTAGAAATATTGTTTCCATTCATAATTTGAATCAAATATAATCCTTCAGAATAATTAGCAACATTGATTGTTTGTGTAGGAGAAACACTTTGCAATTGTTCCATCATTTTACCGGTTACGTCAAAAATAGTAATCGTAGAATTTTCAACACCGGAGAGTGTTACAACGTCTTTTGCAGGATTCGGATAGATAGCTATATTATTATCGGATAATGATAATGTTGAAATTCCTACTTCACTTGAAACAAATCCTATAACAGCAAAATCTCCATCAAAAGTGCCTCCTCCCATAAATTCATTTACATTTCCGATATACCAAGTGCCACCTGATTGCATTCCAGCAAGATTTCCTTTATCATTATAATCAGTTACAGAGTCTGCAACTAAAGGATAGCCTGACCAAACTGTTGCACTAATTCCAATCCATAATTCTTGTTGTGCGTCAATAATTACCGGTGCATCGAAAACAATGGTGTTTAATGAATCAAAAGTAATGCTACCTTGGAAAGATTGTTGTTTAACTAAAGTTCCAGATACATTAGTTGCATAAGTGCCATTATATGTTCCACCTTGATATACATATACTGCAACATCATGCAATCCTGTGGTTGGAGCTTGTTCTAAATCAGCCATTAAAAAAGAAACTGCAATTAAAGACTGACCATCAAATGCAGAAAGTTCGCTATTGGTAAAACGATTTAACATCATTAAAGGAATGCTGTCCGCTCCTAAGCAGTTGTTTGTTTCCGGTGCTGTATTAAAATAGGTCAAATATCCATAATCTTTCATCGGATAAGAAAATGAATTTTCATTGGATTGCATCGAATTGAGCGATTGCCCCAAAATCGTTCCTGAAATTAAAAGAAGACAAGCTAATGTCCCAAATTGTGTAAAAAGTTTTTTCATAATGAATAAATTTAAAATGGTTATTTTTTTGGGCAAAAATACAATATTTTATATTCTATAAGTATTTTTTTTATAAAAAATCTATAATTTAATGTATAGCGTTCACAATGAGTTGTTTAGAAAAAAACAAACAACTATTTTGTTTCTATTGGTGTCCGGTAAAATAAGTGCCAAGAAAATAAGGTACGACCTCGGGGAAGGCCGGCAATCAAAAGTTCCTCAAAGAAATTATCGAAAGTTATTTTTTTTTCTTTTCGTACTTTTGTCTTGATACAAAAGTACCAAAAAATCAAGGCAAAAAGAATGCCGCCCGCTCTGCCAAACCGCTAAGCGGTTCTACCAAAACAAGGCATTTCCTCCTACTTGCGTAGGATGAAATGCAAACGACAAGCGGTTTTGCAAGAACCGCTAAGCGGTTTGTCATTCACAGCACCG
>CAZWCI010000148.1:0-4026 GCA_964632815.1 uncultured Lentimicrobiaceae bacterium
ACAGCACCGCCGCCTCTCCTTTTTGCCGGGCCTGCGCACGTGCTTCGTGGCAGAGATAGTTCTTTTTGATTAGGGGGGGAAACAAAATCGTGTACTTGATTTTCAGGCACTTTTGTTTGATTTTTCTCAGTTTTTATTTTTTACCGGACAACAATGATTAAAATTAGCTAATGGCCTTAAATGCGGTTGTAATATACATTTCTGGTGAAAATATAGAATAATTAGATGGAAAGGATTTTATGATATTTTCGGTGATTCGGGTCTTTCTTTGGTAATTTTATTGGTTAGGTTGAATGTATCATCATTCCATTTTGCAGGATTGTTGAGGATGTATTTAGATATGATTTGATACGATTGTTTATTGCGGATAATATGTTCGTAAAAACGCGATTGCCACGCGAACCCGAATTCCAATCGGTGTGCATATTTGGATACCGCCGATTTATATGAACCGATAATGGACGACAATGTATTTTTGCCCTGGTTTTGAAATCGTTTTTGCCCAATGGTTTGGTGTTCAAATTTTTCGGATTGTTCGGAATTGGGGGGATTCGGAAAATTGGGGGATTTGGGGGATTGTTGGGATTGTGCGGATTGTGGGGATTGTAGAGACAACGCATGCGTTGTCTCTACAATTACGTCATTGTTATCGTCATTGTTATCATTACCGTTGTCATTGTTGCCGTGTAATATCAATATCCCGTGCACGTGATTGGGCATCACAACAAATTCCCCTAATTCGATGTCCGGGGCATGTTTTTTAATTTCGTGCCATAAAATTTCGGCGATAATACCTATTTTCGACAAATTCATTTTTTTATTTATAACCTTGCCAAAATAACATTTTCTGCCCTGTGTGCAAATGGTTACAAAATAGGCGGCAGGTTGTCCGTAATCCCAATTTTGCAATCGAGTGGATGGTATGCGGTATTTATTTTTGAATTTGTCGGGCATTGATTGTCGTTTTATTCTTTCCTCAGCATTTCAAATGCTTTATATCTAATAATACTATTTCTTTTTAAACAGATTAGCTCTATTTCTTTGTTCATTTTTATTTTTGCTGTCCTATTTTTTGGGGGAACATTATATGCTGCAAATGTAATTCTTTTTCTAAAAAAAAGAAAAATGTTTTTATAAAAAATATACATTTATATTGTAAATCTAAAACGAGCTAAAAATCTAATTAGTGGATAAAATCCTTTTTGGAAAATGTGGGTATAGATTTGGGTTTTGTTAGTGGTTTATGTCCGAATAGGAATAATGCCACGAAGGGCAAATGGTGCAAGTTGCGGCGTGAGGCCGTAGGTGGAAAGCCCGCAAGGACGGGGACGATGTTGTCGCTGCCACAAAAAAGCGACCGAAGGAAGCTCTTTTTGTGGCTTTGCGACAACACGGCCACCGGCTGCGGACTTGTAGCCGGAGACCGACGGCGAAGCCGGCACGCCCAAAAATATTCATACAGTAAAAAATATAATCCTATCCCGTGGGTTTTTTAGTAACCCATTCGTGGATTTGGTTTTTATTCTTCTATTTTTTGTTATAATTTTTTGAGTTCACCGCAAAAAACGTCCTTTTTTACACCGCAAATTTCCCGTATTTTAAATAAAAAATAATAATTTTTCTTTTTTAGAGATTTTGTTAATAGGCTTTATTCAGCTTGTTTTATTTTAAAGGCTTCTTTTGGGGTAAAAAAAACGTCCTTTGGAAATAAAAGATTTATTTAAAAAAAGTAATTTTTTAATTTTAAAACATAAAACAAATAAATCCAAATTTTTATGAAACATTTTTGCTTTATGTTATTATGTTGCCTGTTGTTTTCTTTTTATGGAAACGCACAACAATTACCTTCCCCTGCTCCTGATTATTGGATAAAATCCGATAGCTCGGTTATGGAAGATCAGCTTAATTTTAATCCCGGCTTTCGGAGCGACCCCAATCATGTTTGGGATTCATTGCGGATTACTTTGGAAAAAGGAGAAGTTACCGTTTTCGTAGTGTATCAGATTGAGGATACGGCTATGGAACAAGGACTTTGGTCTTTAGACGCCTCTAATGAGAAGTCAATCGGCTTAACTACGCGAAAATTAGTAACAGAATATGGAAGTATGCAGTATTCGGAATTAAATCGAACAGATGTGGTGGTAAATAGTCTGTCATTGGCCTTTAGCGAAGAGGTTCCCGATAGTAGCTCGGCTTTGCTACAAATAGGTTATTGTGACAGTATGACTTTTGGAGGAAAAATTGCAGAATTTGTTTTTTTTAATCAACGAATAAGTGATACATTGTGGCAACAATGGATTTCTTATCTTGGGGTTAAATACGGAGCAACATTAGAAGGTGTTAATTATATAAGTTCCCAAAAAGAGGTAACATGGGATGCCTCTCTTAATGCATCTCAGGCATTTTCTATTTGTGGAATAGGACGTGATGATGGCTTTGGGCTCTATCAGAAGCAAAGTTACGGAATGAATAATCGCCTTATTTTTGGGGTTGGAACACCGGCAGAACAAAATGATTTGAATCTCAGTATTTTTAAGAATGAGCATTTTTTGCTTTTGGGAAGTGATTCTATCGGTCTGAATGTTGCACGTGACCTTTATTTGAATAATGGATTGGAATTGCAGACCTATGGAAATTTCAGAATTCAAGCGACGGGAGATTCTGTTAATAGACTGTGTACTTTTTTGCAAGTAGATGCTTCTCAATTTGAAGGGGAACCGGACAGCTACTCCCTTTTGGTAGATCAAAGCGGTAGCGGACAATATGAACTTTTGAATCTAAAAGATTATTTGCCGACTTTCGTAGATACGGTGAATAAAATCCTCTATTATTCCAATGTGTTGTGGGATGAGGATGAAAACGGCAGTGATGTCTTTTGCTTTGCCCGACTTACCTCTATCCCGCCTCAGACGATGGGGAATGTTTCGAATCTTAACTTAATATCGGAAGCAAGCAATCCTTCACTCCGTCAAAGTAAACAACAATCGGAAATTTCGATTAAAAATAAAGCAACTATTGAAGCAGAATATCCCGATTTTCAAGAGAATTCTTATTTTCTTTATCCGAATCCGACCTCGGGAAATTTTACACTTCAATTACAATACACCGGAATAACCGATGTTGAAATCATCATTTATAACAGCGAAGGAAAAGAAATAAAGAAATTGTATGGGCAAGGACAATCTAACTATATATTTTCTTCATCTTTAAATATGCGAGGCCATTATCTGTTGGATATTACGAGTGATTATGAGCATAAAGGAATTAAAATGATTGTTCAATAACCCCAAAATAAGAAAGAGATGAAAACAACATATTATTTGAATTTAATTTTAGCATTTTTAGTACTGGTTATTGGTTTTTTAACTTTTGACATAAGGATAAGTAAAGATTCCGGTTATGAGAGTTTTTCCGGCGGAACCTATTCTAGAGGAGAAACCTATTCAGGGGATTTTGAAAAACATCCGATTGGCGCAGGAGACTCTTTGGCAATTTCTTCGGAGTATTCCAAAACGGCGTCCTCTTTTCAAAGTTCTGCTTTCGATTATTGCCTTGGCTCAGCACGATTGATCGGAATGTCCGGAATGTTGAAAGAGAATGTTGAATTGACTATTAGTGGATTAAGGACGGAAGAGTTACCTCCGTTGGAGATGGGAATGGTAAATGTGACGGGAGATCATGCCGCATATAGAATGTTACCTCACGGTCTTTTGTTCAATGGAGATATCCAGATTATTTTGCCTTATGATACAACTCTTTTGCCGGTTGGATTTAGTGCCGAAGATATTCATACTTATTATTATAATGAGCAATACGGACAATGGCAAGAGATTGAAAGAGATTCAATAGATGTGGAAAATAAATTGATTGTTTCCCGCGTCAACCATTTTACGGATTTTATAAATGCGGTTCTAAAGACGCCTGAGATGCCGGAAACACAAGCATATACACCGACAACGATGAATGACATCAAAGGGTCTGTCTAACAACCAAAAGTTAGGCAGACTTTTTTTGTCTTATAATATT
>CAZWCI010000149.1:0-4004 GCA_964632815.1 uncultured Lentimicrobiaceae bacterium
GTCTCGTCCTCTGAAGTTAAAAGTTTGGTTATCGCAAATGGTGTCAAATGTTTCAATGAGGTAAGTTGGATTAACTTGCAGATTGAGTTTATAGACGCTGTCGCAGCCGCGGGAAGTTAACAATGAGTCGTAGTAAATACCCGTCAGGTTCAAGTTGCGTCCTCTGAAATTGAAAGTTTGGTTGTCGCAAATGGTGTCAAAAGTTTCGATGAGGTGAGTCGGATTAACTTGCAAATTAAGTTTATAGACGCTATCGCAACCGCGGGAAGTTAACAATGAGTCATAGTATATTCCGGTTAGATTCAAGTTTCGTCCTCTGAAGTTGAATGTTTGGTTGTCGCAAATAGTGTCGAAGGTTTCAATCAGGTAAGTGGGATTAACTTTCAGATTTAGTTTGTAAACGCTGTCGCACCCAAGTAAAGTTAACAATGAGTCGTAGTAAATTCCCGTCAAATTCAAGTCGCGTCCCCTAAAGTTGAAAGTTTGGTTATCGCAAATGGTGTCGAAAGTTTCAATGAGGTAAGTCGGATTGACTTGCAGATTGAGTTTATAGACGCTGTCGCAACCGAGATTTGTTAATAGTGAGTCAAAATAAATTCCTGTTTGGTTCAAGTCACGTCCTCTGAAGTTGAAAGTTTGGTTATCGCAAATGGTGTCGAAGGTTTCAATGAGGTAAGTCGGATTGATATGCAGATTGAGTTTATAGATGCTGTCGCAACCAGCAGAAGTTAATAAAGAGTCGTAATAAACGCCCGTCAAGTTCAAATTCCGTCCTCTGAAGTTGAAAGTTTGATTGTCGCAAATGGTGTCAAAAGTTTCGATGAGATAAGTTGGATTAACCTGCAGATTGAGTTTATATACACTGTCGCAGCCAACAGATGTTTGCAAAGAGTCGTAGTAAACTCCCGTTAGGTTCAAGTTCCGTCCTCTGAAGTTGAAGGTTTGGTTGTCGCAAATGGTGTCAAAGGTTTCAATAAGATATGTTGGATTAACTTGCAAGTTCAGTATATAGACGCTGTCGCAACCTCGTGAAGTTAATAATGAATCGTAGTAAACGCCCGTTAAGTTTAAGTCACGCCCTCTGAAGTTAAATGTTTGGTTGTCACAGATGGTATCAAAAGTTTCAATAAGATAAGTCGGATTGACTTGCAGGTTGAGTTTATAGACGCTGTCGCAGCCATGGGAAGTTAACAAAGAGTCATAGTAAATGCCCGTCAGGTTCAAATTCCGTCCTCTGAAGTTGAAAGTTTGGTTATCGCAAATGGTATCAAAGGTTTCAATAAGATAAGTGGGATTCACCTGCAGATTGAGTTTATAGACGCTGTCACAACCGAAAGAAGTTAACAGTGAGTCATAGTAAACGCCTGCTAAATTCAGGTTGCGACCTCTGAAGTTGAAAGTTTGGTTGTCGCAAATATTTTCAAAAGTTTCGATGAGGTGGGTGGGATTAACCTGCAGATTGAGTTTATAAACACTATCGCAACCAGCAGATGTTTGCAGAGAATCGTAGTAAACACCCGTTAAGTTCAAGTTTCGTCCTCTGAAATTAAAGGTTTGGTTGTCGCAAATTGTCTCAAAAGTTTCGATGAGATAAGTTTGATTCACTTGCAAATTGAGTTCGTAAACACTATCACAGCCAAGGGAAGAGGAGAGGGAATCATAATAGACACCTGCCTGCGTCAACACACGGCCTCGGAAATTATAGGTTTGGTTGTCGCAAATCGTGGCATTGTCCGTAAAAAAGTATGTTGGATTTACCTGTAAGGTCAACCGATACACACTATCACAACCATGACTTGTTTGCAAACTATCAAAATAGATGCCGGCTTGGCTGAGAACTATTCCGTGGTAGGTATAAGTTTGATTATCGCAAATCGTGGCAGTCTCGTCGATAAAATAAGTCGGGTATACCGTCAAATGAAGTCTGTAAATACTGTCACAACCTTTAGAAGAGACAAGAGTATCATCATACACTCCGGTTTGCGATAAAGTTCGTCCGCGAAACAGGTAGGGTTGATTGTCGCAAACAACTGCCGAATCGGTAAAAAGATAGTTCGGATTCACCTGCAATACCAATTTATAGATGCTGTCACAACCATAAACAGATTGCAGACTATCATAATAAATTCCTGGTTGAGAGAGAATTCTTCCCCTGAAATTATAAGTTTGGTCATCGCAAATCGCAATCGTGTCTTCAATCAAATAGACAGGATGGACTTTTAAATTGAGTTGCAGAACGCGGTCGCAGCCGTTGGCTTGCACTTGCGTGACTTCATAAACCCCTTCGACCGTGTAGTTTTGGGTCAAAAAGCGCAAACTTTGTCCTTGACAAATGGTATCATAGACATAAATGCGTGTCGTAGGTCTGACAATTAAGCGGAGACAATAGATACTATCGCAACCTGCAGCAGTTTGCATAGAATCATAGAGTAAATGTAAACCTGCCGGTAAGTTTTCAATCAAAGAATCTCTCCATAAAAAGGATTGATTGTCACACATATTGTGGTTGGTTTGAAAGAAGTATATCGGATTAACCGTTAAGTGGAGCCGATAGACACTATCGCAGCCGTTGGCAAATCTTACGCTGTCGGTATAAACTCCCGCTTGACTTAAGTTTACACCCATAAACGAATACACTTCTGTGCTGCAAATAGAAACATATTGATTGATCCGGCGATGGATGGTCAATTTGATAATACTGTCACATCCGTGAGCCGTTTGATGATATTCATAATAAATACCGGTGTTACTAATCCATTGCCCATCAAAGAAATAGGTTTGATTATCTTCAAGCGTAACCGTATTTTCCGTGTAATAGGTCGGGTGCACATGTACGTCAATCCTTCCCGTGGCATAACACCCGTCGGCGGTTGTTGCTGCCACCGTATAGGTTCTGTCCGACTCCGGAGAAACTGTGATGGTATGTGTGGTTTGGCCTGAATTCCAATAGACATAATCTCCGGCAGATACACTCAAGGTGGTTGTGTCACCTTTACAAATTTCTGCATTCCCGGTAATGGGAACTGTATTGGGGAAAATCGTAACAACCTTCTGGACCGTATCCAAACACTGATTGTTTGCCAATCCGGCAATCATGGTGATAGTATAGGTTCCCGGAGCGGGATAGGTAATCGCCGTAGGTGAATAGAGATTTGATGTGGTGCCGTTCCCAAAATCCCAATAGGCCGTTTCACACCAATTGCCACTTCCATCCGGTGTTACCCCGTCGGCAGAAGTTCTGCTGGTGTTGTTTAAAAATAAGGTGTTGCTGCACCCAACCCTACTGTATGTAAAATCTGCGAGAGGATATCTCGGAGATACATTTACAAATAATGTAAATTTACATGATGCATTGTCCACAAAAGAGACATCACAATATAAAATATGAACTTGTTGTCCTACTGTTGCTGTATAACTTTGGTTGGTGGACAAGGTTACTCCCGGATTATCAGAGTAGTACCACCGATAGTTGAATCCATCGGGTGCCGTATAGGTATTCTGTTGAATATTACCGCAAGTCTCTACCGATATTTTCCGTTTTTTGCATGATAATGAAAAGTAAGCATAGCCAAAATGAGCAGTAGGACTACAATCATAGGTGGTAAAACGAATCTTGATGGTTTGATTATGATAAGCAGAAATATCTATTCCTACACTAGTCCAATTTTTCCATAAAACACCATTCGTCCCACTATTCCAACCCACAGTATTATTTCCGGCTTGAAAATCTGCAGCGCCACAAGTCGGATCAATTTCCATATTAGCTGAATTGAGAATCTGAAAGGTGAAACGAGGATCCTGTGTGGGGCCATGACCGGGATTTTGCAATACAGCTGCATATTTCAATACCAAAATATCATAATTAGAAGTGTCCACAAAATATTCATACATGATGGCTTCTGCTTTCGCACCATTCACGTTATCTCCTAAACGCACAGATGCCACTTCTCCCGGACACACACATTTAAGAAGTCCATTGGTATATTGATCTACCTGATTCACAT
>CAZWCI010000150.1:0-3879 GCA_964632815.1 uncultured Lentimicrobiaceae bacterium
TCTATCATCTTATCCATTATCGGATTTTTCTTACTAACGCTCGGAGGAAAAACAAAAAAGCACAAACTCATTTATCATCGTTGTATTTGCAAAACATTCCGAATTTTAAGCAAAGTAATGATACAGGTAACTTGTGAAGTCCGCAATCCCCATCATGAAACTTTTGACAAACCGGGAATTATCATTTCCAACCATCAGTCACATTTAGATTTACTCTATACATTGATGCTCTCTCCGAAGATTATTTGTCTGACCAACAAGTGGGTTTGGAACTCTCCATTTTACGGATGGATTTTGCGCTATGCCAACTATTATCCCATCATAAACGGAATTGAGGCAAATACCCAAAAACTTGGAAAGGCAATTGAGGAAGGATATTCCATTCTCATTTTTCCTGAAGGAACCCGTTCCCCGAATAACAAGATTCTTCGTTTTCATCAAGGCGCTTTCTACCTGGCAGAAAAATTGAAAGTAGATATCATCCCTCTAATGATTCATGGAATTGGAGATGTGCTGCCCAAGAGTGAATTTTTACTCAGAAAAGGAAAAGTTACCGTCAATGTATTAAATCGTATTAAACCCGACGACCAAACTTATCGTTCAGAAAAAGAGAGTTATAAAGTTGCTGCAGAAGTTCGGAAAATGTATCGGGAAGAGTACAAAAAATTATCCGAAGAAGTAGAATCTCCCTACTATTACCGGAATTTAGTGTATCACAATTATATTTATAAAGGAAAAAGCATTGAAAAACATGTTCGCAAACAACTAAATCCGAAGCAAAAATTGGCGGAAAAGATTCTCCAACTTCCGGATGAAGGCACCTATCATATTGACAATTGTGAATATGGTGTTTTTGCGCTCTGGGCTGCATTAGTGAAGAAAAATCTTCAAATTACGGCTACCGACCCGGACAATGAAAAATTATCTTTAGCCCGTAATTGTTCCGCAATTCCTTCCAATCTCCATTATATTGATTTTCAAAACCAAATTTAACCTCATACCCGAATATGAATACAGAATATGACATTATTATTATCGGAAGTGGCTTGGGCGGTTTGGTTTCCGGCTATATCTTAGCCAAAAACGGATATAAAATAGCCATCGTCGAAAAAAATAGCCAAATCGGAGGTTGTCTGCAAACTTTTAAACGTAAAGGTATTAAATTTGATACCGGAATGCACTATATCGGAAGTATGAAACCTGGTCAAGTTCTTCATGCACTTTTTAACTATCTTAATTTACTATCTGATGTTAAATTAAGTCCATTGGATCCTGATGGGTTTGATACCATCTCATTTCGGGGAGACATTTATAAATTTGCCAATGGATTTACACATTTTACGGATACCTTATCCGAAAAATTCCCACATAATCGTAAAGATATTGAAGCATATATTCACCATATCAAGAAAATCTCTGCCGCATCTCCTTTGTACAACGGAGATGAAGCAGAAAATAACAACTTTATGGAAACAGAATATATTAAAACGAGTATAAACGATTATATTGCTTCCATCACCCAAAATCCTCTATTACAAAATGTTTTGGCAGGAAATATCCCGCTTTATGCCGGAGTAAAAGATAAAACCCCGATGTACATTCATGCGTTGATTAGCAACTTTTACATACAAAGTGCCTACCGAATTGTCGGCGGCAGCGATACAATCGCCTCTTCTCTTGCCAACTCAATCACTTCCTTAGGAGGTCAAATCTTTACGCAACACGAGGTTGAACAAATACTTTGCGATGACAAAAAGGCAACTGCCATTGTATTAAAGAATGGAAATATCATGCGCGGAAAAGCTTTTATCTCAGATATTCATCCCGAAGCGACCATGAATATTTTAAACACGCCGCTCATTCGAAGAATATATAAAGAACGAATCCGTAATTTACAAAATACCATTTCAAACTTTACCGTATACATTAAATTCAAGCCTAATACCGTTCCTTATTTAAATACGAATTTTTACTACTACGACCATGATAACGTTTGGCAAGCCAACGCCTACAATAAGGAGAAATGGCCGGAAAGTTATCTCTATATGCATCAATGTCATCAGGAAAACCCGACTTATGCGGAAAGTGCCGAACTGATCGGTTATATGCATTTTGATGAAGTTAAAGAATGGGAAAATACCACCATCCAACAACGAGGAGATGCATACTTGGAGTTTAAAAAAGAAAAATCGCAACTTCTCCTTAAAAAATTAGAAGAATCTTTCCCCGGAATAAATGAACAAATTGAATTCTATGAAAGTTCTTCCCCACTTACCTATCGTGATTATACGGGCACCAAAGAAGGCTCTATGTACGGAATTATTAGAGATAAAAACTTCCCGGTTCAAACATTGGTTTCCCAACGTACTAAAATTCCGAATCTCTTACTCACCGGACAAAACATTAACTCTCACGGCATCCTTGGCGTCATCGTGGGCGCACTCATCACTTGTTCCGAATTTTTGGGTATAAGTAAACTAATCAATGATATCAAAGATTGTAACAACGTTCTTTAATCTTAAAAATAATTTGTTCTATAAACTATATGTAAGTATTAATTGTATAAAAATGACGTACATTTGCAAAATAATTAAAATTGTAAAAAATATAAATTAAAATACTGACTATGAAATTTAAACTCATTTACCCAAAATGGAAAAAACTTCCCGGCCAAACCACTTTCAATTTACCTCCCCACGGCCCGGTCGTTTTTGCCGCCACACTCCCACCCCATGTTGAAGTCTCTTTTACCGATGAAAATGTCGAAGATATCAATTTTGATGAAGTTTGTGATTTCGTGGGTATTTCCATGATGCTCTCCACGCAGGTAAGACGCGGCTGGGAAATTGCCGATGAGTTCAGAAAACGGGGGAAACAAGTTCTTTTCGGGGGAATATCCACCATGCTCCACGCAGAAGAAACATTGAATCACGCAGATTCCGTATTCTTGGGCGAATCCGAAGGCCGAATGGAGGAAGTTATTCGCGATTGGGAAACCGGAAAATTGAAAAAAGTATATAATTTCTTAGGCAATCAACCCGATATTAATTTGGTGGGACCCGCCCGCAGAGACCTCTACAAACGCGAATTATACAATCATAAAGGCGTACAAATGGTTGACCTCTTCCACGCATCAAGAGGCTGCCGTTTCAGTTGTTACCCGTGCGCCGTTTCCTACCTCGGAGGCCGTTCTTTCCGCCCCCGCCCTATCGATAAAACCATTCAAGACCTCGAAACTATCGACAATAACCGACTGTTTATTGTGGACAACTCGTTGGCACAAGATGCCCAATGGGAAATCGATCTTTTTAAAGAGATGATTCCTCTGAAGAAAAAATGGATTAGTCATACCATCGAAGATGACCCGAAAGTGTTGGATCTGGCCGCTCAAGCCGGGGCCTGGTACGTATATCAAGCCGTGTACGATACATCCGATTATATCAAAGAACGCGTTAAACGCTATCATGACCACGGAATCGGCGTGGAAGGAACCATTTTGCTCGGTCTGGACAATCAAACCGAAGACGATATTCTCCGACTGATTGACTTTCTCCTCGAAATAGACCTCGACCTCGCGGAATTCACCGTGCTCGCTCCTTTCCCCCACACAAAAGCTTACGATGATTTATTGCGTCAAGGCAGAATATTCGACCACGACTGGAATCACTATAATGCTGGTCAAGTTGTGTACCAACCCAAACACATGACCCCGCAACGACTTCAGGAATTGTACGACTACGCGTGGGAAGCTTTCTACAAAGATGAAAGTCAGGAACAAAAAATGTTTAAACTTTTTACGCAAGTCATGATGCGGGAAATGGAAGACGGAACCTATCGGCAACGCGACCGCAAACTGATTAACAAATCTTTTGGAAAAGA
>CAZWCI010000151.1:0-3866 GCA_964632815.1 uncultured Lentimicrobiaceae bacterium
GGCTGCGGACTTGGAACCGGACGCCGACGGCGTAGCCGGCACGCCCTAATAAAAATTATTCATTATCAAAAAATAATACAAAAAAAAGGCTCCCAAAAGGAACCTTTTATATAAATTCTTAAATTAAAGCTGTGATTATGCGCCAACTTGCAAACGGAAAAATCCGGTACAAGCCAACTTAGCATCTACTTGTTTAATATAATCGCCTACCGAAAGTTTATTGTTGTCAATATAGTCTTGGTTAAGCAGTGTGTTTTCTTTGAGGAATTTGTTCAATTTACCTTGAGCGATTTTTTCCACCATTTCTTCCGGTTTTCCTTCTTGGCGGATCATGTCGCGGGCAATTTCCAATTCGTGATCGATTGCGGCTTGCGGAATCGAAGATGAGTCTAATGCCAACGGGTTCATAGCTGCGATTTGCAACGCGATTTCATGAGCAGTTGTTTCGATTTTTTCACCTTTCATGTTGAATCCCACGATAGTAGCTAATTTATTTCCAAGGTGGTTGTAAGCGGCCATAGTTTCGGCTTCCATAGCTTTATAGTCGGGAAGTTCCAC
Organism: uncultured Lentimicrobiaceae bacterium; assembly: GCA_964632815.1. GTDB lineage: Bacteria > Bacteroidota > Bacteroidia > Bacteroidales > WCHB1-69 > DUOL01. The sequence goes on from CAZWCI010000151.1 coordinate 559, forward strand.
TTTTTCGCCCGTTTTTCCGGTCATTTCCAAAAGAAGTTCAGAAATAGTTCTGCCATTAATAACTTGTGAGGAAAGTTCTTCTTTGGTTTTAATCTTATGTTCGATTGCAAAATCGATAATAGAATCAGCCAATGCTATAAATTCTGCATTTTTTGCTACGAAATCGGTTTCACAACTTACTACGACAACGGCGCCAAAGTCTTTAGTAGCGTTTGTTTTAGCAACCACGCGACCTTCGTTAGATAAACGGTCTGCACGTTTAGCAGCTACTTTTTGACCTTTTTTTCTGAGAATATCGATTGCTTTATCGAAATCGCCTTCAGCTTCCACTAAAGCATTTTTACAATCCATCATTCCCACACCGGTGGCTAATCTTAGTTTATTGACTTCTGCAGCAGTTATTGTTGCCATATTATAATTTGTTTTTAAGGTTAATACTATTTTTTTGAACTTCCGGCTTTGGTAGGCGTACTTTTCCTAATGGTAGTTCTTTTTCTTTTGCCGGCTTCTTGCGGTTCATCATCAATGCCTTTTACTTTTTTAACTGCAGGTTGAATGGCAGTTTTGCTTGGGACAACCAAATCTTCATCAACATCATCGATGTCAATATTTAAGTTATCTGTTTCATCGGTATCGATAGTTTCTTCTTCTGCATTTTCTTTATCGTATTTTCTTTCGGCAAGTCCTTCAGCAATAGCATCACATACCGTTTTTACAATTAAAGAAATTGATTTAGATGCGTCATCATTAGCCGGAATCGGGAAATCAATTAATTTCGGGTTAGAATTGGTATCCAAAATTGCGAAAGTGGGGATATTCAATCGACGAGCTTCTGCTACAGCGATGTGTTCTTTTAAGATATCCACAACGAAAACAGCGGCCGGAAGTCTGGTAAGATCAGCGATAGAACCTAAGTTCTTTTCCAATTTAGCTCTTTCACGTTGGAGTTGTAATTTTTCTCTTTTTGAGAGGTTATTGAATTGAGAACCGGCTACAAGACGGTCGATATTGCTCATTTTTTTAACAGCTTTACGGATTGTAAAGAAGTTTGTAAGCATTCCACCAGGCCAACGTTCAGTTACGTATGGCATTCCAACTTCTTTTACCAATTCGGAAACGGTTTCTTTAGCTTGTTTTTTAGTAGCTACAAAGAGGATTTTACGTCCTGATTTTGCTATTTGTTTTGCAGCGGCACAGGCTTCGTCTAATTTTTCAATTGTTTTATGGAGGTCAATGATATGAATCCCATTTTTTTCCATAAAAATATAAGGAGCCATTGCGGGGTTCCATTTTCTTTTCAAGTGTCCAAAGTGACAACCTGCGTCTAATAAATCATTAAATTCTACTTTTCCCATTTTGTTTTTTTTAATTGTTTACGTTCTTAAAATCAATTGCTGAGTAGTTCAGATGAAGAAGTCTCAGCAATTTCGATACTAAACTGCATATATATTATATGGTAAGAAATACTAACGTTTGCTGAATTGGAATTTCTTACGAGCTTTCGGTTGTCCCGGTTTTTTACGTTCTACCATACGGGGGTCACGACGAACAAGCCCTTTGGCTTTCAATGCAGGACGAATTTCAGGATTAATTTCCATAAGACCGCGTGAGATTGCCAAACGCAAAGCTTCCGCTTGTCCGGAAATCCCACCGCCATCCAAATTAACCTTAATATCATACTCACCTTCAACTCCGGCAATGATAAGAGGCTGTTTTACAATATACTGTAATGTAGCCAAACTAAAGTATTCCTTGTAATCACGATTATTAATCGTAATCTGACCACTGCCTTTTTGCATGTAAATCCTGGCGACAGCAGTTTTTCTTCTTCCTATTGTATTAATAACTTCCATGATGTTTACTTAATTTCGTTAATGTTAATGGTTTTGGGTTGCTGTCCTTCATGCGGATGGTTCTGTCCGGCATAAACATAAAGATTGCGAAACAGATCTGCGCCCAATTTATTTTTGGGTAACATTCCTTTAATCGCATGCTCTAAAATGCCAATCGGATTTTTTTTCAAAAGTTCCTTTGGCGTAGCAAAACGTTGCCCTCCGGGGTAACCGGTATGACGAACATATTGCTTGTCGTCCATTTTATGCCCCGTGAATCGCACTTTTTCCGCATTAATGATAATTACATTGTCTCCACAATCAAAATGAGGAGTGTAATAGGTCTTAGTCTTGCCCCGTAAAATACGAGCCGCTACTGTAGATAAGCGTCCAACGATCTCATTTTCGGCATCAATGACAACCCACTCTTTCTTAACAATTTTTTCGTTTGCTGCAATTGTTTTGTAACTTACTGCTTTCATTTTTTTTCTTTTCTGTGAGTCAATCGTTCACCCAATTAACTCGATTTGTATTTAATTTACCTTACTTAATGAAGATAATAATCGGCTTTTTTAAGGGTGCAAAAATAATCTTTTTTTTTCATATACTCAAGTGGTTACCTATCTTTTTTCATAAATTATTTTTCTATAATAATTTAGAATGTATATATAATTGATAATGAGTTGTTTATATATAAATACTAATTAATAATCTGAGACATAAAAGCATGAGGAAAAAAGTTATATCTTTGAAGCCGTAATAAAAAGAGAGCAATATCATGACATTTTCTTCACAAGATTTACAATCTATTCAAGATTCAGGACGTTCGGCGGAAGAAATTTTAAAGCAATTTCACTATTTTGAAATTGGATTTCCATTTATGCAACTAGTTCGACCTGCCACGCTCGGGGATGGGATTCATAAAATTGAAGATCAGGAGATGCTTGCTTTATTAGAGCAATTTTCTTTGATGACGGAGTATTATCGTATTGCAAAGTTCGTGCCTGCGTCGGGTGCTGCTTCTCGGATGTTTAAAGACCTTTATCCTTATTTGGATACCACAACCGCTCCTCTGAAAAGTAAGATTGCTCATTTTATGAATTCACTTTCCGAATGTGCTTTTTTTCATGATTTAGAACAAGTAATGATGCGTGACGGATACCAACTGAAAGAAATGGTTATTCGTGAAGATTATGCCTTGATTTTGGAGTATTTATTGACGGAAAAGGGATTAAATTACGGAAATTTACCCAAAGCATTGTTGAAGTTTCATACCTATGGCGATGAAACACGAACTGCTTTGGAGGAACATTTGGTAGAAGCAGCGAGATATGCTCAAAATAACGATCATTCGTGTTTTTTGCATTTTACGGTTTCCCCGGCTCATCAACAGGAATTTGAAAAGAGAGTTTCTGAAGTGCTTCCTGCTTTTGAACAGAAATTTTCAGTGAAATATCATATCTCTTTTCAAATTCC
>CAZWCI010000152.1:0-3823 GCA_964632815.1 uncultured Lentimicrobiaceae bacterium
TGTACCAATTTGAGAATCTCATCTCCGCTCATTTTCCCGATGGCTGCATTCTCTTCATAAGGAGTAATTGATTCGTCAATATAATCATAATGCACTGTCTCCTGGGTCACTTTATTTTTTCGTTGATGATCAATTGCTGTGTTCACAATGATGCGTTTGAGCCACCCGAAAAACGATCCGTGAGCCTGATACGTTTCCAAATGAGAGAATATTTTCAAAAAACCTTCATTTAATATATCTTCCGCCTCTTCATAACAACTTGAATAACGAATACAAACGGCAAAAAGAGAACTATAATAACGTTTGAATAAACGATGTTGTGCTTTTCGCTTTTGCAAAATACAATCTGCGATGAGCTCTTGTAGTTCTTTATCCTTTTGTATTTCGTCCTTCATTGATAATAACGTATATATAAATGAAAATCTTGGGTATTCGAATACGATTTTTTTACAAGAAAGAGCAAAAATAAAATGCTTTAGAAAATCTAAAAGAAATTAACCGTAAGTCCGACAGAAAATGGATTGATCTGGGGCCCTTTTGCAGGTTGGAATAAATGAGTCACTTGATAACAAGCATATATACCTACCGCTTTCCATCCGGTTCTTAAATAGACATCAAAATTAAATTTTTCTTTATTGTAAATTTCAAAACTCTTATAGTTGAGTTTAACCCCTGTACCTGAAGGATCCAGCCCTTTGTAACGATAAGAAATTCCTGTGGTTAAGCCCAATCTTACACCAGCGCTGATTTTAAATCCGTTGCTATGACGATACCGGAATTCCAATGGGATGTTGATGTTGGTGTAGGTTATCTTGTTGGTTGAGAAATCAATTTCTTCCGGAATAACAAAATATTGCATTACATTGGAAGTATTGGCTTTGAATACCGCATCCGAAAATTGAGTGTAGTAAGTAAATCCTAATCCCAATCCGAATGATAACGGACTTTTGTTCGGTAGTTTAAAATCCCACATTGCCGAAATATTAAACCCCGGATTGAATTTCATGGGATTAATTTTTACAGGTGCACCTACCCAAAAAGTTTGAAATATGTCAAACATGAATCGGTCTCTTATGATGACGGGCTTGTCCTGTTTCGGCTTTTCCGGTTGAGCCGTCTGGGCCCCAAGAGGAAGAATAATCCCCGAAAGACAAAGAAGTACAAGCAAAGTTGAAAATATTTTATTCATGTGGGTTGATTTTAATTTGCAAAGATATAAAAAATAATGAAAGTGTTTGTTGATACTACTTTTGCGCAAAACGAATCATGATGATACAAATAACCAAATAAATGCTATTCGGTAGCCACGAAGCAATGAGCGGGGATAAATTCCCCGATACCGCAAAGGTGTCCGAAACCTGCTGGAAAAATATGAATAGAAAGGATAACGCCAATCCCACAAAGATATGAACACCAACCCCACGCTGTGTCTTCCGAGACGCAACGCTCAGCCCTAATAAAGCCATAATAATGGTCCCAAAAGGGGTGGTGACTCGCTTATGCTTTTCTATTTCATAATACTTCACCAAACTTGAGCCTTTCTCCTTTTCTTCTTTGATGAATTTTCGAAGTGCCCGAAATGACATGGTTTCTGCGGTTGCACTCGTCTTGCTGAATTCGGTATGCTTGAAGTTGAAAACAGTATCCATCCGATCCCCGCTTCGAATTCGCTCGGTTCCATTCGGAGAAATAGTCCGAATGACGTAATTATATAAAGTCCAGTTGTTTTGCTCTTTGTTGTATTGAATTTCTGAAGCCTTGAGCTTATATGTTGTGAATAAACGACCTAATTTTTCGTAAGTGAAGTTTTCCCCTTTTAAACTTGTCTTTTTCCACCGCTCCATGTAAACGTATGTGTTATCATCTACTTTGATGTGTATGTCAAAACGCGAAAAATCTTTCTTGCGGTTTAAATACTTTTCATTGAATGTATTTAACTGTTTATTGGCTTGTGGTATGTAAAAATTAGAAAGTGAAAATGATGCAATTGCAATGATTAAAGCTCCTGTTAAATAAGGATACATGAAACGGTTAAAACTTACTCCGCCATTGAAAATAGAGATGATTTCATTCTGATTGGAAAGTTTTGACGTAAACCAAATTACCGATATAAAGGTGAATAAGTTGGTAAATAAGTTGGCGAAAATTGGAATGAAATTAAAGTAACGCTCTACAATAATAGCTTTTAAGGGTGCATTATTGGATAAAAACCGACTTAAATTGTCCGATAAGTCGAACACCACTACAATGGTCATCAAAAGAACAATAGACAACAGAAACGAACTTAAAAATTTTTTTAAGATGTAACTGTCGAGCATTTTCCACCCGATTTTATCTTTTATTTTGATGAATATGTGTTTTAATTTGGACATTGCCATGCCTTAGGTCAGTTTTTCGGAGATATGCGATTTTGTTTATTCTTCGGTTTTTTGAAAATGGCTTTGTAATACTTGAGGTGCCACAGTAAATGAAATATACAGATGATGGCCATTCCTATCCCAAATTCTACATGTATAACTTTGACGTCCATATAGTAAGAAGGAATGTAGCTGTAGTTAATGAAGAAAACCATCAACAGTCCAAGTAGTCCCGAAACTAAAAAAGTAATCGCCAACAAAGAGTTCCATATTTTTTGATGGGTGGCTCTGGTCATTATTTTTTTATTGGTCAAAATGAGTGTGATGATATAAATGAGAATCAAACCTCCGGAAATGGAGATGAGATGATAGGGGGTGTCAAAACGAGACTTCTTTTGTACTTCTTCCGGCGCCGCTTCGGGACATTCTGTTGGTGCTCCGTCGTTAACTTCCTGTAATTCAGCTTTAATTACCGTGTCTTGCTTTTCGGGAAGATTGGCTCTCTCCACTTTTGAAGGAGATTGTTTTACTTGCTCTTTAGTGGAAACCTTTTCCGGGGTTTGCGCCACAACAGAAGTTTCTTGCGCTTTCTCTTTTGCCGTCAAATGACCGAAATCACAAAAAGCATCGCCGTTCTCATCGGTAAACATGCCGCATCTTCCGGGACAGTCAATCTGATGACAAGTCGGTTGTGTTTGTGCTGCCAATCCAGTTATAAATACAATGAAGGGAATTAATAATATAAGGACTCTTTTCATAAGGTTCTCAATATGTTTGGATTTTCTATTTTTTTAACCATTCATCTAAAAATCTGAAAAATTCTCTTTGCCACAAAATGGCATTTTGAGGTTGCGTCACAAAATGATCTTCCTCCGGGAAAAAGAGGAATCGACTTGGAATACCTTGTATTTGAGCTGCATTAAATGCTTGCATTCCTTCTGTGTATGGAATCCGAAAATCCTTTCCCCCATGAATTACCAAGATGGGTGTATCCCAGTTGCCGACAAAATGATGCGGGGAAAAATTATAGCTCTTCGGTTGCGGATTTTCCCAGTATGGTCCTTCAATGTCATGGTTGGCAAAGAATAACTCTTCGGTAGTACCATACCAGCTTTCGAAATTAAACATTCCGCAATGGGCAATCAACGCCTTAAATCTCTTTTGATGATGTCCCGCTAACCAATAGACCGAAAAAGCTCCGTAGCTTGCGCCAATAGCTCCTAAACGCGATTTATCCACGTATGGTTCCTGGGCAATCGCATCAATAGCCGATAAGTAATCCTTCATGTTCTGTCCGCCGTAATCTCCGCTGATTTGGTCGTTCCATTCGCTTCCAAAACCGGGAAGTCCTCGTCTGTTAGGTGCTACAACAATGTAGTCATGTGCCGCCATCATCTGAAAATTCCAACGATAGGAGAAAAATTGGCTCACGGCTTGCTGCGGCCCTCCCTGGCAATACAATAGTG
>CAZWCI010000153.1:0-1852 GCA_964632815.1 uncultured Lentimicrobiaceae bacterium
TGAAGTGTGCCTTCAAACCGGAAAACCATACTCCTCATTTCGTTCCATGTCTCAAAAAGTCAGAGATTTTGATATAGTTAAATATTGTCTTTCCCGCCCTCGGGACATCCTGTTTTCACGCATCAATCAGCGGGTTGACCTTATGATGGAACAAGGATTCTTGGAAGAAACCAAACAATTGTATCCCTACAGACATTTAAATGCAATGAATACCGTCGGGTATAAAGAATTATTCCAATATTTGGATGGGGTTCTTTCGTTGGAAGAGGCAGTAAATGACATTAAAACCCACACACGGCGATACGCCAAACGACAACTCAGTTGGTTTAAACGCGATGGCTCCTATCAATACGTGGACCTTCCGTAATTAGTTCTTCCGGATTGCGACTTCGATTTCCAAATTCTCAGCAATCTCAAATGTCGTTTTCACATCAGCAGAAATTGTAGAAACAATATTCAAACGAGTACACAACGTTTCGGATTTTATGTAAGATTCAAACTTATTAAAGGAAGCATCCAATTCGGAGTGACTTTGTAAATCAATAGAAATAGTATCCACTACATCCAATTGAGATTCTTTGCGATAATTTTGAATTCTGTTCACCAGTTCGCGGGCATATCCTTCTTGCTTCAGCTCTTCGGTCACTGTAATATCGAGTGCCACCGTTAATGCCCCTTGATTCGTTACTACCCAACCGGGGATGTCATCGGCAAAGATTTCCACATCCGACAATTTGATTTCAACATCCTGATCCTCAATACGAAGCAACATGGATTCCTCTTTTTCAAGCGTAGAGATCTCCTTTTGTGTAAAATCGGAAATTCTTGCCGCCACGGATTTCATAATTTTGCCATATTTCGGTCCCAATATTTTAAAATCGGGTTTAATTCTTTTTACCAAAACACCCTCACTATCCTCTACAAAAGAGATTTCTTTTACATTTACTTCGTGCAGGATTAAGTGTTCCACTTTTTTTATCTGGTTTCTGAAATCGGAAGACTCCAACACCGGAATCATAATTTTGCCCAACGGCTGACGAACCTTCAAATTGCTCTTTTTCCTCAGGGAAAGAACCATAGACGATATTTGTTGTGCCATCTGCATCCGTTCTTCAAGCGCCTTATCAATAAATTGCACATTTGCTTTCGGGAAATCAGTGAGATGAACCGACTCAACTTTTTCTTTTCCGGTTACATTGTTCAAATCCAAGAATAGTTTATCCATAAAGAAAGGAGCTATCGGAGACGCCAACTTGGCAATGGTTTCCATACAGGTATAAAGCGTTTGATAGGCCGAAATCTTATCGGTACTATACTCTCCCTTCCAGAATCTGCGGCGACAAAGTCGCACATACCAATTACTCAAATACTCATCCACAAACTCCTGAATATCACGACCGACTTTAGTGGGCTCATAATCAGAATAATTGGCATCACACTTCTGAATCAGCGTATTTAATTCTGACAAAATCCAGCGGTCTATTTCCGGTCGTTCCGAATATGCAATCTCTTCTTCTCTGTATGTAAACTTATCAATATTAGCATACAGTGCAAAAAAACTATAAGTATTGTAGAGCGTGCCGAAGAATTTTCTTTGAATTTCCGCAATTCCTTCCACATCAAACTTCAGATTATCCCATGGTTGCGCATTGGTCATCATGTACCAGCGGGTAGCGTCTGCTCCGTATTTATCAATCGTCTCAAACGGATCTACCGCGTTACCCAAACGTTTGGACATCTTATTACCATTTTTATCGAGCACCAACCCATTCGAAACGACCGACTTAAACGCAACCGAATCGAACAACATCGTTGCAATGGCATGCAAAGTAAAGAACCAACCCCGCGTCTG
>CAZWCI010000153.1:1952-3815 GCA_964632815.1 uncultured Lentimicrobiaceae bacterium
TTATACGGATTGGCTTTCATCACTCCGGCAGCCACCGCCTTGTTAATTTCCGCAATCAACTGTTCCAAAGAGCCGATGCAGATTTGTTCTTTCTTATCTTCACTCGTCCAAATCGGAAGAGGAACGCCCCAGAAGCGCGAACGCGAAAGGTTCCAATCAACCAGATTTTCGAGCCAATTTCCGAAACGACCGGTACCCGTTGCTTGCGGCTTCCATTGAATCGTCTTATTCAACTCAATCATGCGCTCTTTCATCGAAGTGGTCTTTACAAACCACGAATCGAGCGGATAATACAAAATCGGCTTGTCTGTACGCCAGCAATGGGGATAGTTGTGAAGATGTTTCTCAATTTTAAACACCTTATTTTCTTTTTTCAACCATAAAGAGAGAAACAGATCAAGCGACTCCTCATGTTTCTGGTCCTCGGGTTCATAGTCCGGCTTCACGAATCTTCCGGCCACTTCACCATAAAGCGCTGTATTTACATTATCTTTGACGAATGCAGCATCTAAATCGTCAAGCAAATAAAACTTTCCTGTTTTATCCACCATCGGCTGGCGATTGCCTTGTCGGTCAATCACCACCAAAGGCGGGATTCCGGCTTCGTGGGCAACCCGTTTATCATCGGCGCCGAAGGTCGGGGCAATATGCACAATCCCGGTTCCGTCTTCCGTCGTCACGTAATCACCGGCAATGACTCTAAAAGCATCTTCTCCCGGATTTACGTAAGGAATCAGCTGTTCGTATTGCATACCGATAAGGGCTTTTCCCGTCGTTTGGGCAACCACTTGAAAAGGCACGTTTTTATCCCCGGGCTGATATGCATCCATAGGCAAAGAAGCATTTTTTTCCGGAAAAAATTGCGGCAGCAAATTCTTCGCTAAAATTACCAGAACAGGCGCTCCCGAATAGGGATTAAAGGTATTCACCAGCACATATTCTATTTTAGGACCTACAGCCAGAGCCGTATTCGAAGGCAACGTCCACGGAGTAGTCGTCCATGCCAACAGATAAAGATTATCCGGAATCGGAGCATTGTCCTCAAAACCCCACGGACATTTTTTCAACTGTTGCTCCGTTTTCACCTTAAACTGAGCCACAACGGTCGTATCTTTCACATCCTTATAACAACCGGGCAAATTCAGTTCGTGCGAACTCAAACCCGTTCCGGCAGCTGGTGAATAAGGCTGAATCGTATACCCTTTATAGAGCATATTATTTTCATACAAACGGGAAAGCAGATGCCAAACCGATTCGATATATTTATTATCGAACGTAATATAGGGATCCTCCAAATCTACCCAATACCCCATACGCTTGGTCAAGTCATCCCACAAATCTTTATACTTCATCACCTCGCGGCGGCAGGCCTGATTATACTCCTCTACCGAAATCTTTTTGCCGATATCTTCCTTCGTAATCCCCAAAGACTTTTCCACCCCGAGTTCCACCGGCAGCCCGTGCGTATCCCAGCCGCCCTTTCTCCCGACATACTTTCCCTTCAGCGTTTGATAGCGACAAAACATATCCTTAATCGTTCTTGCCATCACATGATGAATCCCCGGCGTACCATTGGCAGAAGGAGGTCCTTCATAAAAAACAAAAGTATCATTGCCCTCACGCAACTGTAAACTTTTTGAAAAAATATCGGCTTCTTCCCAATATTGCTTGATCTCTTTACTAATGTCGGCAAGCTTAAGATTCTTGTATTCAGTATATTTCCTCATCTAATCTTGATTTTTAATGAACTTGCAAATATACATCATTTTTTTTCTTCCGGAAATAGAGAAAATAAGGAATATAATGGTTCCCTTTTTTAGGGCAACAAAAATTAAAATTTAACGTATAAATAATTTTAAAAAA
>CAZWCI010000154.1:0-1211 GCA_964632815.1 uncultured Lentimicrobiaceae bacterium
GCTGCAAAAGAGCGACCGGAGGAAGCTCCTTTTGCAGCATTGCGAGCACACGGCTGCCGGACGCGGACTTGCAGCCGGAGGCCGACGGCATAGCCGGCATGCCCTAATCATAATCATGATTATACTATAATATTATGTCGGTAGGCAATAATAGGAAAGAAGTGAAGTTTTATTATTAAAAAAAAATATATCTTTGCAACATGGAAAAAATGAGCACAAATATTGCTAAATATTTGATAATTAGCATTGTATTATTTATTTTTACTTTTGAATCACAAGCAAAAGTTGATTTTTTGTGCTATTCGAATTGTATACTTCCGGGCATTGAAGAGATTAATGGGGTTCAGGATTCTATTCCTCAGGAGTCAAAAAAGAAAAAAGAGAAAGCCCCCAAGTCCAATAAAAGTAATAAAAACAGGGTAACATTCGAAACATTTGATTACAACTATGAAAGGGCATTGAATTTTTATAAAAATAGTCAGTATCTTTCTGCGGCAAAGATTTTAGAAGAACTCTATCCACTCTCATTGGGAACCACCAAGGCGGATACGATTTTATTTATGTTTGCCGATTGTTATTATCAGAATAAAGATTATGAGATGGCTGCATTTCATTATAAGGATTATGTAAGACGTTATCCCCGTAGTGAACGCGCGGAATTGGCCTATGTGATGTCTGTAAAGGCCGTTTATAATATCTCTCCCTATTTTGCTTTGGATCAGGCCGAAACGATATATGCGATAGAAGAGTTGAATATGTTTATTGCGATGTATCCGAACAGTAAATATATGGATGAGTGTAATGAGATGCTTGATGTGTTACGAAATAAGTTGGCTAAGAAAGATTTTGAGATTGTGAAACTTTATTTTGAAACAGAAAATTATAAAGCCACCCAAATTGCAGTCACTAATTTCCTGAAAATATATTCTTATTCTAATTATGCAGCTGAAGCTGCGTTTATTTTAGTAAAGAATAATTTTCAATATGCTAAGAAAAGTGTTGAAAAGAAGAAAGTTGAGCGTTTTCGTGATTGTATAGACGCATATCAGAGTTTTCGCAACAATTTTCCTGACTCTCAATGGCTGACAGAAGCTACAAAATATGCGGATGAAGCCACCAGACAAATCGAAAAAAAACAAAGTAAAACCAATATTTAATCATAATAAGATGAAAGCAGAGTACAAAAACATTAAAGCGGAATACGAAGCAGT
>CAZWCI010000154.1:1311-3801 GCA_964632815.1 uncultured Lentimicrobiaceae bacterium
ATCATAATAAGATGAAAGCAGAGTACAAAAACATTAAAGCGGAATACGAAGCAGTTACCAGAAATATTCGTGAATTCGATAAAGAAACGGGTAATATTTATGAATCTGTATTTATTATGTCCAAAAGAGCGAATCAAGTTGCCGCAGAAATTAAGGATGAGTTGATGCAAAAGATGAAAGAGTTTACACCCGGAACAGATACTTTGGATGAGATTTATGAAAATCGCGATCAGATAGAATGTGCAAAATATTATGAACAGATTCCGAAACCAACATTATTGGCTATTAAAGAGTTTGAAGACGGTCAAATTTATTATAAACGAAATTTAGAAGACGATTTATTATAAAATCATGGCAGTTCCACAAATGCAACGTGTGATTATAGGGATTACAGGGGGGATAGCAGCTTATAAGTCGCTATCCCTTATTCGCTTATTCAAAACACACGGTTGTGAGGTACGTGTTGTGGCAACGGCTAATGCGCTTCAATTTGTTACTCCGTTGAGTATTGAAACATTATCGCAAAACAGACTTTATACCAATCAGTTCGAATGTAACTTTTCTTATGAGGTAGATCATATCTCATTGGCAGATTGGGCTGATGTGATGGTGGTTGCTCCTGCTACGGCCAATATTATTGGGAAATATGCCCATGGTATTGCGGATGATTTCTTGTCAACATTACTTCTCGCATTTCGAAAACCGCTCTTTTTTGCTCCGGCAATGAATGATAAGATGTATGCGCATCCTTCTGTACAACAAAATATTCAACTCCTTAAGGAAAGAGGTTGTCGGATGATTGATCCCACTTCAGGAGATTTAGCTTGTGGAACTTATGGTATCGGAAGGATGGAAGAACCCGATATGATTTTTGCATCCGTCTGCAGTTTTTTTAATGCCAATAAACCACTGCTCGGTAAAAAAGCATTGGTCACTGCCGGTCCGACCTATGAACCCATAGACCCGGTTCGTTTTATCGGCAATTACTCTTCAGGATTGATGGGTTTTGAATTGGCTCAAGCGTTGTCTGATAAAGGCGCCGAAGTTACCCTGATAACCGGTCCCACTGCATTGCAAATTTCGGTATCGTCCATTCATCGCATTGATGTATTGACAGCAGCTGAAATGAGAACTGCTGTAATGCAAAAATTCCCCGAAGTTGATATAGCCATCATGGCTGCAGCTGTTGCTGATTATACTCCCGAAAATCCCGCAACGAACAAGATTAAAAAAAATCAAAACCAATGGCAACTTCCCCTGACCAAAACGGTGGATATCCTTGCAGAAATGGGAAAAAGTAAACGCCCGGATCAGATATTGGTCGGCTTTGCCCTTGAAACAGATCATGAATTGGAACATGCTTTTGCAAAACTCGAAAATAAAAATGCCGATTTTATCGTTCTTAATTCATTGCAGGATGAAGGTGCGGGTTTTAAATGTAAAACAAATCGAGTTACGATAATCAATAAATATAAAGATATTATTCGAGGGGAACTGAAAGATAAAGCGGAAGTGGCTGCTGATATTGTGGATATTATTACGGCTACCCCTATTCAAAAATAAAATAGAAAGTTATGAATTGGAAAACTAAATGGATTTTTTTGTTTTGCACGCTGTTGACTTTGACTGCCACAGCTCAGGATTTTCAATGCCAACTTTCTGTGAATTCATCTAAAATATCAGGATCAAATAAAGAACGATATAATAAATTACAACAAGAGTTGTATAATTTTGTGAATGATCGTAAATGGTGTCAGTATAATTTCAAAGCGAATGAACGGATTGAATGTGCTATGCTGATAACCCTTGATGCTGTTGCAGGAGATGTGATAACGGCTTCTATGACGATACAACTGCAACGACCTGTATTTGGAAGTAATTATAAGTCAACAGTGCTCAATTTTCAGGATAAAGATGTAAAGTTTACCTATGAAGAAGGGCAACCGCTTGAATATGCAGATAATGCAAATCTTAATCAACTTACTTCATTGATTGCATTCTACCTCAATTTGTATTTGGCTATGGATTTTGATACTTTCTCTCTGAATGGGGGTGCTCCGTATTATACGAAATGCCAATCCATTGTCAGTTTGAATCAAAACGCTGCCGAACCCGGGTGGAAAGTTTATGAAACCGGACAAAAAAACAGGTATTGGTTAATGGAAAATCTCACCAATGGCGCCTATTCCAAAATTCATGATTTTTTATACAGCTATCACCGTTTAGGATTGGATGTAATGGCCGAATCTCCTGATGTGGGTAGAGCTTCTATCCTTGAAAGTTTGAAATTACTGCAAGAAGTGAATAAACAAAAGTCGAATTTGTATATTATTCAACTTATTGTTTTGGCAAAATCCCAAGAAATTATCAATATCTTTAAAGAAGGAACTGCAACTGAAAAAACAACGGTAATTGGAATTATGAAGCAGTTAGATCCTGCCAATCAATCAAAATATGCCGCAATTAATAATTAATTTTTGTTGTCAGGTA
>CAZWCI010000155.1:0-3800 GCA_964632815.1 uncultured Lentimicrobiaceae bacterium
TAGGTCGTCGCCCAATACTTTAGCAGCTCGAAATCTTTCGAGCTGCTTTTTTTTTTATACCACTCTCCCCTATTTCTCCTGATAAGAACCTGCATTTTTTGCATCCTTATCAAACAAATTAAGCCACTCCCTTGTTAATCTGGTATATATCACGATATGTCAAAAGTTGATTGAATAACTATTTAAAATAAAATACCATGAAAATAATTAAAGTTCTCGAAACTCCCGTCACGGATACTCCCCATAAAGTCGAGGTACGTAAGCTTTATGACGAACCCACCGCACAAGCCATGCATATTACACTGAAAGCAGGAGAATCCCTGAAACCTCACATCACCCCCGTCGATGTTTTTTTCTATATTTTGGAAGGAACCGTTGATGTGCGCATTGGAGAAGAAACCATCGCAGTACCGAAAGATTGCGTCGTGGAAAGTCCTAAAAATATTGTACATTGCTTGTCTAATTCTACCTTTACACCCGCAAAGATATTGGTCGTTAAAGCCCCTAAACCCACAACACAAACAAAAGTTTTGTAAATCTTTATCCGATTAGTCACAGCAATTTCTATTTTTTGAATATTATTGTATATTTGCAATATGGAAAAGTATTCGCAAATATACACCATTACCGGGGCCGACATTGATGCCGAGTATCGAATTGCCCCCAAAGCTGTTGTAGCACTCTTTCAGGATTGTTTTGCCAATTATTGTGCCTCAAAACAATTAGCCGCCTTTGACATTATTGCACAGAACCAAATGTGGGTTATCTCGGACTTTCGACTCCGATTCAAGCATCGACTTCCCTTTTGGACAGAACAGGTCCGCGTGGAAATCTGGATGAGTGAGATTACCCCGCTGCGCTTTTATACCGATTTCTGCATCTATACCCACGATGAAATTATCTTCGCCGAAGGATATAGCTGTTGGAATATTTTGAATGCTTCTACTAAAAAAATTCTACCTACTACCCTACTTCACGACCATTTTCAAATTATTCCCGAATGGACACTCAACGGACACCCCAAAATAGAGTGTACCGACGACAATACCCCTCAAATGACTTCCAAACATCTTATCAATTTAACCGACCTCGACTTCAACCGACATGTAAACAATCGCAGCTACCTTTCCATTGCACTCAATACCACCCCCATAGATTTTTTAGAATCCAATACTTTACGCACCTTACAAGTAAAATTTCATCGCGAATCTTTCTTACATGACCACATTACGTGCACTTTGTATACTCATAACTATAGGCCTGACGAATTATCACACATAATAGTAAGAGAGGAAGATCAAGCAAAAATTTGTACAATTATATCCTCTTGGGAGGACAAAAAAAAATTAATTTCTATTACCGAATATATGAACGCCTTACGCCGGAACAGCGACTCGGAGGTTTCATAAAATCATTCTCCGAAAACAGTCGTCATTCCAACACAAGGCGAGGAAAAAATGCAAATTTAATCCTGAACCGTTCGACTATTTAGCACGATCGTAGCGATATTTCGCGTATAAAGGCACGAAAACTAATGAGAATAGACCAATTCCCAAAATAAACATCAAATTAGCGCCCGGAACATGCACAATCTTGCACAATACGGCCAGTGGAACCACGGCAAATGAAATTGCCCCTGAGATGAACATTAATTTTTTCATTTTTTAATAAATTTAAGTTAAACATTGATCGTATTTCACCGTGAAATCATCCTCAATGCATTTATAAAACGTTAAAATGAATATTAATATTGAATAAAATTAAAAATTATTAAGATTTTTATGTGGAGCATATTGGATTAGTTGGAAATCTCTGGTTACAAGTCCGTACATGGAAACAATATTGCCGCAAATGTATAATAATCAATTCATATAATACATTCACGGCAACAGTATTTGACTTTAATCAATTATATTGTCAGCGTTCTAGAAGCGTAATGATGATTCATCTACTAATTTTACGACTTCGTTTTGAAAACTATATAATTTAACTAAGGTTTGGGTATTTAGATATGCATTTTGGGGGGTAATAACCACAAAATTCATATTTGTGGAAGATAAATTATTTTCATCTATCCAAGTTCCCGAATTGACATAAATAGCTTTTTGTCCTAAATGGTTATTAGAGACTTCCATTTTTGCAACATGTGTATGCCCGAAAATGACGATTCTTTTATTTGAATTAGGATTCATAAAATATTGATTTTTAGCCTGCTCACCTGATTCCTTTTCATCAGCAGCCTTTGCTATGGCACGTAAAACAGGTATATGCACAGCTACCCCATTGCTTGTTTGTCTTTCTTCCCAAGTATCCTGAATTCCGTCAAATAGATCGACCTCAATTAATCCACCCGTAGTAGTTTGATACGGAAGGATATCATTTACAGAGAAAGAACCGGTAAATCCATCAAAATTGGTAACAATAATATCCTCATCAAATCTATTATTTATAGTAAATTCGCTCAATGCATTTTTCCATATTTTCCAATATGCATATAATAAATCCTGGCTCACACCACCATTCGAATTAGGCGTTACCTCAGGAACAACATTAATTCCTGCCGGATATCCTTGTGCAACGTGGAGGGCTCCAATTCTTGTAAAAAAGTAACCGGGAGGAGTTATTGTTCCCGGAGCAATATCCTGATTTGAAATAGGATCAGGTGCACAGAAGAAATTGTACCGGTGACCATGTTCAATAGCTATTTGAGGATATCCCAAAGGAGAGTATGTTCCTAATCCCAACATTGGATCACGTGCCTGATTGATTCCCGGAAGCACACTTTCAATACTTTCTGCAGTAACTGTTAAATCATGATTTCCGGGCACGTATGTAACCCGAATTTTTCCTTCTTGAATGATACTATTCACTATATCAAAGACGCCTTTGTTGGTTGTTGCAACACGCTGTATAAAATTTGCCTGATCTTGTCCCTGATAAGTATCTATATTGGCCGGCACAAACCATTCATCCACAAAGTCTCCTGCAATTACAAGTTCTTTAACATTCGGCGATGTTTTTATCTGTGTCAGTAATTTTTCAAGAGAAGGGATATTTTTCTCGCATTCTGCATAATCAAGGTTTGCTCCGAGATGTATATCACTAATTACAACGATCATATTCCGCTCATCCCTATCATTGATAAATGGGTCAATTATGCCATCTGTAGGATTTGGTTTCTCGCATGATGTAAAAATGCTGAAGAGTGTTAACACAAATAATGCACTTAATAATTTCATAATCGTTTTCATAGTATTCTTTTTTTATTGATTGGTAAATTCTCTTTGGATTCTGTTAAAAGATAATGAATAGCGAATAAAAATAATCTGTTATTCATTATCTTAAATGTGTTATAAATTTAGTATTCAGATAAATAAAAGTAAAATAAATGATTTCTGTTTCACTTAAAATCAAGAAGCAAAGTTAATTTATTTTGTTTAACAACATTCATTTTATTTATTATTAAAACTTAAAATCGAGGAAATTTTTCCAATATTACCCTTGAAGCATTTACTTT
This sequence comes from uncultured Lentimicrobiaceae bacterium, assembly GCA_964632815.1. Classification (GTDB taxonomy): domain Bacteria; phylum Bacteroidota; class Bacteroidia; order Bacteroidales; family WCHB1-69; genus DUOL01. The sequence continues at coordinate 3,518 of CAZWCI010000155.1, forward strand.
ATCATGTATCAAGTTAAAAATAAAGAATTTTAATTGGGGAATCGGTTGCCATCTCCGGCGTGAGGGCATAGGTGGAAAGCCCGCAAGGACGCAAGTCGATGTGCCGCTGCCACAAAAAAGCGACCGGAGGGAGCTCTTTTTGTGGCTTTGCGAGCACACGGCTTGCGGACGCGGACTTGGAACCGGAGACCGACGGCAAAGCCGGCACGCCCAAATAATAAAAAAACGGGCGTAATGGACAAAATAGTTGGTTTTTTTGAGACACATTCTTCAAGTGGACAAA
>CAZWCI010000156.1:0-3745 GCA_964632815.1 uncultured Lentimicrobiaceae bacterium
TTTGCCCGACCTGCACACGTGCTTCGTGGCGGATTGTATTGTAAGTATCCGGATCTTTTGTTTGATTTTTTTCTGTTTTTATTTTTTTTCCGGACAACAATAATAAAATAATTCATCAGGCCTTTTTTCCCTTCAACATTTTTCTTTATTTTTGCAACTATCATATCTATAGAAAATCCTTATACCTATGGCTAAAGTTGCAGAGACGCCTTTGATGAGGCAATACAATCAGTTTAAGTCCAAACATCCTGATGCGATATTGTTGTTTCGGGTAGGAGATTTTTATGAAACATTTGGAGAAGATGCTATTAAAACGTCACAAATTTTAGGTATTGTATTGACGAAGAGAGCGAATGGTTCTGCTTCCTCAATTGAGCTTGCCGGATTTCCTCATCATGCCATAGACACCTATCTTCCTAAATTGGTGCGTGCGGGCTACCGCGTGGCCATCTGCGATCAGCTGGAAGATCCTAAACTCACTAAAACTATTGTCAAAAGAGGGATTACGGAATTGGTTACTCCCGGAGTTTCAATCAATGATCATATTTTAAATCAAAAAGAGAACAATTTCTTTGCATCTATTCATTTTGACGAAAAAGAGAGTGGCATCGCTTTTCTTGATATCTCCACCGGAGAGTTTTATGTTGCCGAAGGAAATGATGAATATATTGATAAACTTTTGCTCAACTTTAAATCTGCGGAGATTGTGATTCAAAAAAATAAGATGAATCACTTTAAAGAAAAGTTCGGAGATAAGATGCTCTTTACTACTTTTGAAGATTGGGTTTTCACGGAAGAGTACTCCGGAGAGATGTTGTTAAAGCACTTTCAGACCGCTTCTCTCAAAGGCTTTGGAGTTGAAACATTGACGAAGGGTTTGATAGCCGCCGGAGCAGCTTTACACTATTTGTATGAAACACAGCATCATAAAATACAGCATGTTACTAAAATAAGCAGAATAGAAGAAGAACATTATGTTTGGCTGGATCGTTTTACCATAAGAAATTTGGAATTGCTTTATTCTCCCAATGAAAATGCGGTTACCTTATTGGAAATTATGGATAAGACACAAACGCCTATGGGAGCAAGACTACTAAAGAAATGGATGCTCTTGCCTCTGAAAAACAAATTGATGATTGAGGAGAGACACGCCATAGTGAAGATGTTTTTCGAACAGGATGAAATAGCGGAAAATTTCACTGCCAATATTAAAAATATCGGAGACCTGGAACGCTTGGTTTCGAAAATTGCTACTGCCAAAATCAATCCCAGAGAGATCATACAATTAGCCCGTTCATTAAGATATGTGCAAAAAATTCAAGAGTTGTGTGCGTCTGCTTCTTTTTCGCCATTGAATAAAATAGGAGAGCAACTTAATCCGTGTGCGACTCTTTACCAACAGATTGAGAAAGAAATTATCGAAGATGCTCCTGTCTCACTGACCAAAGGTAGGGTTTTTAATAAAGGAGTTGACGAGGAATTGGATGAATTACTGGACTTGTCGGTCAATAGCAAAACCATTTTGGCTCAAATTCAACAAAGAGAAGCTGCAAAAACCGGTATTTCTTCATTGAAGATAGGATTTAATAATGTGTTCGGATATTATCTTGAAGTCACGAATACCCACAAAGATAGAGTTCCTGCGGAATGGATTCGCAAGCAGACGTTAACCAACGGAGAACGCTATATTACGGAAGAGCTGAAAGACCTTGAGACGAAGATTCTCGGAGCGGAAGATAAGATCAATAGTATTGAGGCACGATTATATGAACGGCTTATGGTGTTCATGCTTGATTATATTGAATTGATTCAATTGGATGCGCGTTTGATCGCCAAATTGGATGTGTTGCTTTGTTTTGCCCGCATATCTCAGGAGAATCATTACACCAAACCACAAATTAAGGATGAAAAATATATCAAAATCAAAAACGGACGTCATCCGGTTATTGAACAAAAGCTTCCTCCCGGAGAAAAATATATTGCCAATGATGTTTATTTAGACAATGACCATCAGCAAATCATGATTATTACCGGTCCCAATATGAGCGGAAAATCAGCATTGCTCAGGCAAACCGCCTTAATTGTTTTGATGGCTCAGATGGGATGTTTTGTGCCTGCGGAAAGTGCAGAAATTGGAATTGTAGATAAAGTGTTTACACGGGTAGGGGCTTCCGACAATATCTCTACCGGAGAATCTACTTTTATGGTGGAGATGAATGAAACAGCCAATATTTTGAATAATATTTCCGATAGAAGTCTGATATTATTGGACGAAATTGGTCGAGGAACCAGCACGTACGATGGAGTTTCTATTGCGTGGTCAATTGCGGAATATCTTCATGAACACAAACGGTTCAGACCAAAAGTACTTTTTGCCACTCATTATCATGAACTGAATGATATGGCTTTGCAATTTTCAAGAATTAAAAATTTCCATGTTTCGGTAAAAGAGATTAATAATAAGATTCTATTTTTAAGAAAATTAGAACAAGGGGGGAGTGAACACAGTTTCGGAATCCATGTGGCGAGGATGGCGGGGATGCCCCAGCAAGTCTTACAGCGGGCAGAAGAAGTTCTCGAACAACTTGAAGAGTCGCGCACCAACCAAAATCAGGAAGAACGAAAAATTACCAAAAAAGAACCCGGCTATCAATTGAGTTTTATTGCCCTTGATGATCCCTTATTACTTGATATTAAAGAGGAAATTGTAGATCTGGATATTAATTCATTAACGCCTGTTGAGGCGTTAATGAAATTGAACGAAATTAAAAATATGCTTGTTAAAAAGAAAAAGTAGTTTCTTTTAACGTATAATCAGCTTCTTAATTATTTCTTCTCGATTCGTTTTGATTTTCACGAAATAGAGCCCTTTGGCATAAATATCCACCGGGATTGTAATCATGTCATGTGTTAATCCTTCAATGGTACGAATTTCTTTTCCGGACACATCATACAGTTTAATCCAAACTAACTCTTCTCCCATTTGCGTGGAGATGTTAATAGATGAAGATGCAGGGTTGGGATATAATAACACCGTGGAAGTGAAAAATCCTTCAGGAGATGAGATGCCGATAGAACTTGTATCAATCGTGAGGTTAAGAATAATTGTACTGTCGCAGCCATTGGCACTGCCGCCATACAATGTGTATGAATAAGTGCCACTTTCATAATAGGTGTCCCCCGTCAATTCCCATAAGTATGAATCGGTTTCAATGATATTAATTTCATGACTTACCGGAAGATTAATAGTGAGATGTAAAGTGATTAGACTGTCACAACCATATTGATTTTGAGTAGTATACAGATATTCTCCGGTTTCAGTATAGGTATGACTTGTTACATCCCATCGATATTCTTCACATGCAGTAACGAAGAGATGGTTTTCCGAGTAGTAATTGATGGTTAAATCCAGTGTAACCACGCTGTCACAACCAAATTGCGATAGGAAATATTGGGTATATTCCCCGGAAATGTAATATATTGAGTCATTCCAGGTAAAGCTATCACAGGAAGTGGCCTCAACTCTTATTTGGTAGTTGGGATGAATGGTCAGATGAAGAACCACGTTACTGTCGCAACCTGTCATTGTTGAAGCAAGGAATAATGTATCACTTAATACTCCCGGAATAGTAGTCAAACTTTCAGGAACGACAAACCCCCAATTATTATATGGTTGATTCTGACAAATCGTGTCAAAAATGTAAGTTAAGGGCAAAGTCTGGTTAATCGTTAAATCGAGGGTAAC
>CAZWCI010000157.1:0-3742 GCA_964632815.1 uncultured Lentimicrobiaceae bacterium
AAATCTGCTGACATTAAATAGCCGTCATAGGATGTGTATTGACTATTCATGCCCAGTTTCCCCAACTCTTTCAAAAATGGAGTTGTAAGCCTTAATGGATCACGAAGAAGGGTTTGGCGGTACATCATACCAATTGGAGATGTTAACATCTTCTTGTTCTCTTCCATTAATTCCGCCATCTTTTCAGGAGTTAAAACAGAATCCAATCTCTTATAGTCTTCTTCGTTAAGGAAATAGGGGATATTCTCAAACATGAAATCTAAAACCTCCATGAATTGAGATTCATCTGTTTTATAAGTAATTTCTTTGAGTTGTTGATTCAGTAACAGCGGATGAAGTGAATCTGCGATTATTTCAGCTTGTTCAGTCAATAAATCCGGATCCGTGAGAGTACTGTCCCCTAAATTTATTTTAACAATGATTTTATCGCTGGCATCAAGATTTTGGAAAACAAAGTTTATACGTTCGTTTTCAGGACTTTTTGGGATAATACTCAGAACATCTTCATTTAATTTTAATTTAGATCCAATAAATCCTAGACCACAAATTAATAGGATTAATATGCTGAATAATAATATTTTATGTTTAATAAAAAAGTCGTAAAGAGAAACGAAAAAAAATCTCATTGATACTTAGGAAGTCTTGATTAACAATATATATTTAAGTCTAGATATATAAAGTTGCAAAATTAAACTTTTTTATAATAAAAAAGGCAAAAAAACAACGAAGAAAATGGAAAAAGAAAATTTCTATTCCCAAAATGTCCATTTGGCGGCGAGTGTTGGGATCACCATAAATTTATCCGGAACCACAAAATTGTAGCTGATTCTTATTTCGGTACCCAGACTGAAGTTGGCATCCGGATGTACTCCTTTTAATTTGTTAAAATTAAACCAAAGTTGAGGTTTGGTGAGAAAGGCATAGTCACTTTTCCCAACGGCCGGATCTTGCCAGAAGTCAGCATATCCTTTAAAGGTACCAAGCCCTTTAGCAAATGAAAGAAACCAAGCCATAGAGAATTGAAAATTATGTGGATTAATAGGATTTCCTTGAATATATTTATACAAAATGCCGCCGGAAATACTTTTAGTAAAATCTTCGTTATTGTATGTGTATCTTGGTCCGATAGCATAAGAATTGTAAAATGAAAACTGGTTGGTTAGTCCTCCGTCATATTGCAATTGTATCGACACAGGCGGTTTCCAAAACTGTAATTCTCTTACCAACTGCCAATAGGCCGAAGCGACTCCCTTTTTGGTGTAATCCATATCCACAAAGAAAAATGTATTTCCCCACGGATCAGGATGAAAAAGTTCAACCGTTGTCGTAATGTAAGGTCGTTCCGGACAATCTTTGGGGTATACCCACCTCCCCATGTCATAAAATAGTTGAAAATTTTGAGCCGAAAGCGAAAAACTTCCGATTAAAAAAAGCCCCGTTGTAACGAGGAAAAAGAGTTTCTTTTTAATTAAATACATTCAATTAAAATAAATAAAAAGTATATCGGTTTCCTATAAAATAATAAGGCCGCAAAAATACAAAAAAGTCTAATACTTTTTATAAAAAGAGGAAATGAAAATTAATTAATCGATTTATCATCATTTTTGATAAAAGCGATAATGGGTTCTCCTTCAAGAGAAATAGTTTGAAAACTGTTTGTCGGAGGCCAAATTCCGTATAAATATTGATAGGCGGGAAGTCCTTTCCCGAAAGAGATAAAATAGTCCCAATCGTAGTTGTAGCGATCTTCATAACGACAAAATTCTAATTGAACAAATGCCGAATCTTTTGTCTGAAATATTTGTAATGCAGGATCTCCATCGGTACAGACAACTAATTTATCTTTCTGTTTGTTTTCTCTGACTGCCTCATTTCTGAAATAGTGGGCAAATGTTTCCCATCCCATTTTGTTGCTGATATTTTGAGCATCCATTTCGTAATCTCCATAAGAGTTTGGCACTCCTCCCGATATTTCATTGAAATAAACGGCTTCTAAAGGGTGATTGACCAGAATATGTCGTAACGGCATTAAGGATAAAAAAAACATAAATCCGATGATGACAGGATTTGTGTATTTATCATTAACTTTTATAAGTAGAGATTCAAACCCGCTCACGGCCAAAAGAATGATAAACGGATATAAGAAAAGATGTTGTGCAAAGTCTTCATAAGAATTAAGTCCCTCTTTAGTAATGTATATTAAAGGATAAAATAGGGCGAAAAATATTAAAAAACAATGAAATCCCGAAGTCTTTTTAATGGCAGTTTTAATAACAACAAAAAAGAGAATAAAGCCAATTATGATGACAAATGGTGTGGTTATGAAAAAATATTTCAATAAATAATGGGATGGCGTATTTTCCGAAGTAATAAGCTTCCCTTCAAAGAGTTGTTCTACGGAAGTAATATTTTCAGTCATTACAGAAAGAGCATCAAGTGGATTTACATAAGTTGACCAAAATGAATAGGGAAGATAGACGGCATCGAAAATATAGACGACAATTGAAATACTTCCGATAACGATTAATAATTTAAGAAGATTAATAAAATATGGAAGCGTAAATATTTTTTTAATCGGATTGTAGAGAAGATAATAGAGAATTGAAAATAGAAAAAGAAAGAATAGTAATAGATAACCACCTGAATGGATTGAAGTTGCAAGAAGGATGGAAAAAGTGATGTATATAATCCTTTTCCATTTTATAGAGGGCAATTCTTCATTTAAAAGATATAGATGGTAAAAAAACAGCAGATAAGCAAAAGCAAAAGAGGTGTCTGTGAGGTTCCCCATAATATGCCCCAAAAATCTTGGGGAGACGAAAAGAAATAAAAGTCCGAAAAATGCTGCCCTCCAAGAAAAAAGACGAACTAGGAAAAAACCTGTTATAAGAATGATTCCCCAACCAAATAAAGTACTGAAAATATGGTACAAGAAAAACGGATTATCGGAACTGCCAATCCATTGTTGGATGAAATAGACCAAATTATCAATGCTTTGTCCATGCGTTTTCAGATAATCATTCTGATGAATGCTCATATCTCCTTGAGTGTAATATTGATAGACATCTTCTGCCGCTTTTACACTATTCCATTCTCTTGATGAAATACCTATATCCGTGCTAAAATAGGGGAGAAAAAATGCCGATAAAAGCATCAAAAGTAAAAATAGATATTTATAGGAGTCATCTTTGGATTTGAAAGAAAAAGTGAAATTCTTCCTACGGATATCATATATAATTTTACGTTTTTTGAATTTTTCAAAATGCAATTTCATTACCTCTTTTTCAAAAATCTGTCTTGAAATGAAAAGATTATCTATTTTGCTTTTTATTTTTTGAAAGAAATTGTTACTTCGTAAATTATAATTCATATTGACATTTATATGATTAAAAAATAATAAAAGTTGAATAATTATATTCATTCTTTATACAATGCAAAATTACATCTATTTTTTTAAGAAAGAAGTTTGTGGAAAAAAAATCAGTAAGTTTTAGAATGATAATATTTAGGTATAGAAAAGTTAGAAGAATGTGTTAAATCGTAATAAATTAATTTCGTACTTTTGTTGATTGATTATTCATTAAAAAAAGAGAATGATGAAAAAGATTCACAGATTGCTGCTATTTCTTTGTATGTTCGTTTTAGTGCCTGCATTTGGACAATTAAGAACAGATACGATTCATGTGGCACATTACACAATTGAACTTTCGATTATGGATTTTACAAATCGTCAAATAAATGG
>CAZWCI010000158.1:0-3716 GCA_964632815.1 uncultured Lentimicrobiaceae bacterium
TTCTTTTTGCCTTGATTTTTTGGTACTTTTGTATCAAGACAAAAGTACGTAAAGAGAAAAAAGTAAATTGCGATATTATTATTGGTTTTCTCGGCACTTATTTCCCCGGACACCAATAATGAATTATAAAATATTAATACCCCAATCCTTCATAAATAGCTTCATGGACAAGCAATCTGAGTTTGCTTTTAGCCAAGTTGTTGGGCTCTACATCCGGATATACGCGATTGGAAAGGAAAATAAATACCAAATTATTTTGAGGATCACACCAAAAGACGGTTCCGGTAAATCCTTGATGTCCAAAAGTCTTATTTCCGGCAGCTTCAGGGAGAATGGAACTCGGGGATTCGAAGGAGGGCGTGTCAAATCCTGCAGCTCTTCTTCTACAATCATGGATGTCAAAAGTAGATGTGAATGTCTTTACTGTTTGCGGTGATAAATAGACTTTTTCATTATAAACACCTTCATTCATAATCAGTTGTAATATTACAGCCACTTCATTTGCTGTGGAAAAGAGACCTGCATTACCGCAAATTCCTCCATACAAGGCAGCAGTTTGATCATGAACGTATCCTTGTAAAACTTGTTTGCGAAAAAGATGATCATGCTCCGTGGGGGCAATATCGTCCCGTTCAATCCGACTCAATGGATTAAATAATGTTCGTTCTAATCCCAAAGGACGATAAAATTCTTCCTGTAAATATTGGTAAAAAGGAACTCCTGTAATCTGCTCTACCATCTCTTTTAAAAACAGATATCCAAGATCACTATATACATATTTTTTAGGACCTAATTTGCATTCAATTAATTGTTTTTGTATTTCCTTGATATAAATTTCATTCAAATAAACACCCTTAGCAACACAAATTGAAAATTTATCTGATCGTTCTTTTCTTAGATATTTAATATCCCATTTTCCTTCTTTGGAGAGTTCTTTGTAAAATGGAATGTAAGCCGGTAAACCCGATGTATGAGTGAGTAGCTCTTCCAAAGTGAGGTCTGCTTTATTGCTTCCTTCTAAATAAGGAAGAAACGTTCCTATTTTATCACTTAATTTGATTTTACCTTCATCATATAACTTCATTACAGCAATTGCGGTAGCCAAAGATTTGGTGAGAGATGCCAAATCATAAAGCGTGTTTTCATCCACTTTATCTGCATGATAATCATACTTTAATTTTCCAAAATTTCGATGATAAACCGTTACTCCATTATGTATTGCCAAAATCTGACATCCCGGGATTATTTGATCTTCGATGGCAACTTCAACCATCTTTTCAATCGACTCATTTGCTTTTTCCGTTAGAGACGAAAATGGAGCCGGTTGTATCTTCACAGATTTTTGACGATGCTCTATAGTTTCGCCACTCATTGCAACAAATTGATTGGAAGAGACCGGCAATTTTCCAGAAAACGGAATCTCTTGGTAAAGAGCAGCAATACCCGAACGAATCGCATTTGGCGTAGGTTTGTATCCTATAAATATAGAACGATAGGCAGTAAGATCTCCAAATTTTTCTAAAAGATAAGGATTAGAATACAGCCCGAGAATGATTTGGTGTTGTTTAGATAGCCCGTTCAACAACGTAATAGTCTCTTCGGAAATCCCGTAGTTTTTCCTAGATAATTGATTTTTACTGATGACAAAAGCAATAATTTGTTGATTTTGATTTAAAGTGGAGTTAAGAAGTGAGTCTTGAAGTTTATTTAAAGGAAGGGTAACTGGAATGTACGTAAGATTTCGTTCATGGGCTATCTCTTGATACAGGGATGAATCCGAAAGATCTCCCAAAACCAGCAAAGCCGTTTTATTGCTATCTTTTGAATAGAGCGGAAGAATCCCATTCTCATTTTTTAATAAAGTTAAGGCCTTAGTTTCAATCTGTTGAATAATATTGGCGGCTTTTTCATTCATTAGATAAGATTCTAAATGACTGGTCGATAGTTTTTTGAATTTATTTAATCCTTTTGCTTGTTTTAATTTGAGTATTTTCAAACATTTTTCATCAATAAGAGATTCTGAAATAATCCCGTTTTCAACTGCAGTTTTAATAGCAGGGATAACCTCACTCAGTTGGTTGGGCAATAGTAAAATGTCAACACCCGAAAGCAATGCTTTAATCTCGGCATCACTCCCGTTTGGGTAACTATTTCTAAGACCTTTCATATCCATGGCATCTGTGATCACAATGCCGTTAAATTGCATTTTCTTACGCAGTATTCCTGTGACAATCTCTTCAGAGAGTGAAGCAATTGAATTGGCAGCGGTGTCCAATGCAGGGATGTTGAGGTGGGAAATCATAATGAAATCAACGCCCTCTTTGATGATTTTTTTAAAAGGATAAAATTCCAAAGAATCCAGTGCTTCATAAGTTTTATTAATAACGGGCAAAGCATGATGAGAGTCGGTTTTGGTATCGCCATGTCCGGGAAAATGTTTGGCACAAGCACTGATGCCATTATCTTGCATTCCATTCATGTAATGAATAGATTTTTTTGCAACATTTTCTCTGATTTCTCCGAAAGAACGAAAATTGATAACCGGATTTTCACTGTTATTATTGACATCTACACATGGGGCAAAATTGATATGAATTCCCAATGCCTTACACTGTTTTGCCACTTCAACCCCCATTTGGTAAATTAGTTGGTCGTATTCTTCGTCAAGTGCTCCGAGTGTCATCTGATAAGGAAAGACCAAACAACTGTCTAACCGCATTGCAGGACCCCATTCTCCGTCTATAGCTACCAACATCGGAATATTGCTTGCCGATTGCAGCCGATTCGTTAATTCTACTTGCCTGACCGGAGTCCCTTGAAAAAAACAGATTCCTCCCGGTTGGAATTGGGTAATTTCAGCTTCCATGGTACTGTCATACTTGGCATCCTTATTGGAATATACCCGAATCATCATCAATTGAGCGATTTTTTGTTCCAAAGTCATATTTTCAAGTTGTTTCTCTGCCCAACTATCTTCATTTTGAATTATGGAAATTGGATCCTTCTCTGGTAGTTTTTCCTTTTCTATCAATAAATCCTGATGAGTTAATAGCATTGCGATGCCAAGAATAACGGAGGATAAAAAGACTAGTAAGAAGAAGATTTTTTTCAAAATAGTTTGTTTTATGAAATGAAACAATAGATTTATCCTATATAAATACAGAAAAACAAAGGAATATCAAATTAACGGAAAAAAAGAGGAGTATGTTGCGATACATACTCCTTTTTTTTAACGAAATAATGTTAATAATCGGAACTTTAACGTTGTAAATATACCTCTCCGGTTAATTCATATTCTTCATTTGGTTTTGCTGTCCTTGAATAAGCTACTTTCCACACATAAACTCCCGGAGGACATTTTTTGCCATTTTGCATCCCATCCCATCCACCAAGGATGTCGTGCGTCTCAAATACGACTTGTCCGTATCTGTTAAAAATGGAAAATGTGTATTTGCCCGCTTCTGTTATATAAGGCTTGAAAAAATCATTGATGCCGTCTTTATTCGGGGTGAATGCATTAGGAATGTAAAAATTAAAATTGTCTGTAACTAAAATAGGAACTCCCTTTTTGGAAATGCAATTTTCGTCCGTTGTGACGGTAAGCGAAGCATTGAAATAGCGGTCTTCTTCAACATAATAAATATGAATAGGAGCATATTCGCTTGAAGTATATCCGTCTCCAAAATTCCAGAGATAACTGATAATGTTGTTTCCTG
>CAZWCI010000159.1:0-3700 GCA_964632815.1 uncultured Lentimicrobiaceae bacterium
CCCTGAGCGGCTTTAATCCCCATATTGAGGGCAGGTGAAACTGTCTGTTTCGGATTGTCTATCAATCGGATTTGAGGAAGCTTTTGTTGATATTCGGCGATAATCTCGCGTGTGCCGTCCCGACTCATTCCGTCCACAAAGATGATTTCCATTAAATCCTTCGGATAATCACAACTCCATACCGACTCAATACAAGCGGCAATATATTTTTTTTCATTATAAACCGGACAAATAATGGAAATAGGAATCATCTTATTCACATAATTAAGCGACAAAAATACAACTTTTTTCCGATATTTTCAAGCGCAAAGAAGTTGGTAGTCTCGTTATTGGGCACTTCCAGATAATTGTGTTGTAATCATCTCCACGGCTTTATTAATGGCCGATTCGGTGCCGTCGCAATTTTTACCGCCGGCGGTCGCCAGTGAAGGCTGTCCGCCGCCGCCGCCCTGAATTAGGGAGGAAATTCCACGAATGACGGTAGAAGCATTAATTCCTTTGGCCACTAAATCTTCTGAAAGAGCCACGATAACGGAGGGCTTCATTCCGGCATTGGTTCCAAAAACAATGGCAATATTACTACTTTTTTCTTTAAGTTGATAAGCAGCTTGTTTCATTAATTCCGCCTCAACGTTGCGAAACTCGCTAATGATTTTAATTCCGTTAATTTCGGTAGTTGTTTGAGACATTTCTTGTACAAAGCGATGAATTTTCTCTTGCTGCATAATAGCTAACTCTTTCCCCATTTTTTCATTTTCTTGCGTCAACTTTTCGATGGCCTGCATCAGATTATTGGCATTGAGATAACTCTTCAATTCATCATGAAGGGCGATAAACCCATTTACATAATGTTCTGCAGCTTTTCCGGTCACAGCTTCAATACGGCGAACTCCTGCGGCGATGGCACTTTCCGAAGTTATTTTGAATAACCCGATATTTCCGGTAGCAGTCGTGTGCGTGCCTCCGCACAATTCCACAGAATTACCAAAACGGATAACCCTTACTTCGTCCCCATATTTCTCCCCAAACAATGCCATGGCTCCTTGTTTTTTAGCTTCTTCGATGGGAATATTACGTGATTCATTAAGTGGTGTATTTTGTCGAATTAACTCATTGACCATTTCTTCGGTCTTGGCCAACTCTTCGGAAGTCATTTTAGAAAAATGAGAAAAGTCGAAACGCAGACGCTCCGGAGCCACCAAAGACCCTTTTTGTTCCACATGTTCTCCCAAAACTTTTCGTAAAGCATAATGAAGAAGATGCGTGGCACTATGATTATTTTGTGTATTGAAACGCGCTTCAGCATTGACTTTCGCGGTAAATGTCGCTGTCAAATTTTCAGGCAATTGAGATACAATATGCACCGTCAGGTTATTCTCTTTGAGGGTATCGGTTACGATAACTTTTTCATGAATACTTTCTAAGATGCCGCTGTCCCCGACTTGTCCTCCGGACTCTGCATAGAAAGGAGTTTTATCCAATACCAATTGGTAATATTGTTTGCCTTTGCTTTTAAGTTGTCGGTACTTAACAATGCGAGCATCACAATTCAGGGTATCATATCCCACAAATTCGGTGTGTTGTACGTTTGGAATCAGCTCTATCCAATCGTCCGTTTCGATGGCTGCCGCGGCACGGGAACGTTTTTTTTGTTCCTCCAATCCCTGTTGAAAGCCTTCCATATCGACCGTTTTATTCTTCTCTGCAGCCAACAATCGTGTTAAATCTATCGGAAATCCGAATGTATCGAATAGTTCAAAAGCAAAGTCTCCTTCAATGACTTGCCTGTCGGGATTTTTCTGACAGTAATTTTCAAATTTGGCAATACCTGAAGAGAGTGTTTTGAGGAACGAGTTTTCCTCTTCTTGAATTACTTTTTGAATAAGTTCTTGTTGTGATTTTAATTCAGCATATTGTTCTCCCATTTGATTCACCAATGTAGGCACAATTCGATGAATAAACGGCTCATCAACCTTGAGAAATGTATATCCGTAACGGATTGCTCTACGCAAAATTCGGCGGATAACATAACCTGCGCCGTTATTGGAAGGCAATTGTCCGTCTGCAATAGCAAAGCTTACCGCACGAAGATGATCTGCTACTACTCGCAACGCAATGTCCGTAGAAGTATCTTTTTCATATTGATTTTGAGTAATGTCTGCAATATATTGAATTAAAGGTTGGAAAACATCGGTGTCGTAATTTGACTTTTTGCCTTGAACTGCCATACATAGCCGCTCAAATCCCATACCGGTATCAACATGTTTTTCTGCCAAAGGGACTAATACTCCCGAAGCCAAACGGTTGAATTGAATAAATACTAAATTCCAAATTTCAATAACCAGGGGATTGTCCTTGTTGATGAGGGTGGCTCCGTCAATTTTGGTGCGCTCACTCTCTTCACGAATGTCAATATGAATTTCAGAGCATGGACCGCATGGACCACTATCTCCCATTTCCCAAAAATTATCCTTTTTATTTCCGTATATAATTCTGTTTTCGGGCAGATGTTTTTTCCAAATCGATTTAGCTTCTTCATCCGCTTCGGTATGATCTTCTTTATCTCCTTCAAAAACAGTTACATAAAGTCTATTGGCATCCAATTGCAACACTTCGGTTAAAAATTCCCATGCCCAATCAATAGCATCTTTTTTAAAATAATCTCCAAAAGACCAATTTCCCAACATCTCAAACATCGTGTGGTGGTAAGTATCTTTTCCTACCTCTTCCAAATCGTTATGTTTTCCAGATACTCTAAGGCATTTCTGAGAATCTGCAATACGTATATATTTCTTTGGTACGTTGCCTAAGAAGATATCTTTAAATTGGTTCATCCCCGCATTGGTAAACATCAAGGTCGGGTCATTCTTAATTACCATCGGTGCCGACGGGACAATTGTGTGTGCTTTAGTTTTGAAAAAATCTAAAAAGGATGAGCGTATTTCGTTGCTATTCATAGAATTATATTTTTCTGATTCTGAATTGCAAAAGTACATCAATTTTTTTAATATTTCATGAATCAAGGGGTTATGAATAAGAAAAATTGTACATTTGCATGTTTAATTGAGGGCACACTATGAAAAGAGTTTCTGTATATTTTTCCTTGTTGATAGGTCTTTTTTTATGCCAATGTGATGGATATCAGCATCCTACAATTCCTGAAGTGAATGTCAACTTCACGATATATCCCAATAGTGTCAGCTATCTCGACTTAAACTATATTGGTGGCTACATGTACTTTACGGGCGGGGTAGCCGGTATTGTTGTCTATCGGCTCGACAACTCAACTTTTTGTGCCTACGACAGAGCTTGCCCTTACGATTGGGAAAATAATGAAGCCTGGATTAGTGTTGAAGAGAGCGGTTTAACCCTCATTGATGAACATTGTGGCTCACAATTTAATATTATTGATGGTGGAGTAATTTCCGGACCGGCAAGTTTTCCCCTTAAAACATACAGAACGCGGTACGACGGTATGATTCTGCGTGTGTATAACTAAAAGTTATGGATAATCAGTTATCTAAATTCCACCTACAACCTCACTTGGAAAGATAAGGGCTGTGGGTTTTATTGAACTACTTGGGATGTTATAACATTCGGTTAATATAAATGATACATCAACAAATTCAAAGGTGTAGCAGGTCGTATCATTTGTGAAAACTCTATTACATATCTCAAATTATTTTATAATTTTTTATTG
>CAZWCI010000160.1:0-3620 GCA_964632815.1 uncultured Lentimicrobiaceae bacterium
AATGATGCTTAAAACAATAAAATAATATTTCATGCTAATATTCAATAAGATCGCTATAATCTACCAACACGGCTTTTACGGACTTTTCTCTGCACAATTTCTGCGTAAAGGCAATGTTTTCAGGGGTGAAATCAGCAGGCGTGTGCCAGAAAAATATATGTTGATCGGAAAAATAATCAGTTAAGACGGGATACATTCGGTATTCACAACTCAAGCCGTCGGGCTGCAGTTCGTCAACCATTTTTTTTGTTTTTTGATACCAAGAGGTGGTATCCATCTGAGGATTATAATAAAAATTATCCACCCATAAAAGTACTTGAAAATCATACTCTTTTACAATTTCGAGGGCCTCCGCGGATATGTTTTCTACCCATAGTCGATCTTTTATATGATATTTTCGTGCAATATATTTCAATCGTTGTGCAAGTTGTTCAGCATTATCTACAGATAAATTCTTTATGTCTAACCAATAATAGGTATCTTTTCGTTGTGCTTTTGATAGTTTTTTCAACCAATCAGAGAAAAGAATATTTTTTGTAGTATCAGGGGCGTCATGTCCTACAAATAAGAGGTCTTGGTGTTCCGAAAATATTAAATCAACTTCTAATCCCATAAATTTAGATTGTTTATCCGCAACATAATCGGGATTATTCACCCGATGCGCCCAGACTTTCGGAAATTGATGGCGCTTATCCTGATTCAATTCATCTTTTGGAGTACAACTCTGAAAAGTTACAATGGAGAAGATAATGATTAATTGAAAAATAATATTTTTATTTTTTTGCATAATTATTAGAAATATTTGAGGTGACAAAAGTACGAAAATATTACCCAATTTTTAAAAATGGGATAGATTAAAATTGATAATAGAGGCTGAAAGCAATGGAAGAGTTGAATTGTTTTCGTTCAATTCTATATTGTGAATGTTCTCCGTCGGGAACCCGAACCGGCAAAATAGAATTGGCATAGCGCAAATTGACCCCATAGTGTTCTTTAATAAAAAAAGAGATGCCGCCGACTCCTGCCAATTCAAATATTCTGAAGGGTTGTCTTCCGGGCAGTTTTCCGTTAGAGTCCTTTTCTATCGAATAAAATAAAAAGTTAATTGAAGGTCCCAATTCCAACTCAAACCACTTGGCTGGAGCATATTTTACCAAAAAGGGAGTTTCGGTATACAACATAGTTAGAATGTACTGATTAGAAACGATATTTTCATTATTAGCCACTAAGAATTTACTGCTGCCTTTCATAATAAAATTAATCTCGGCTTGAATCTTCCAATCTTGTTTTTTAGATATCGGAAAATTGGTGAAAACCCCCGTATATGCTCCGAATTTATTGAATCCAGAGAGCGCATCTCCGGAAATTTGGGAACCCGTAAATCCGGCTCGAATGCCTCCCTTAAATCCTTGTCCATGGCAGATTAAGAAAATAAAAATAAAAAAAAGTGTGGTTGTGATTCTTTTCATGGCTACAACTTATTAATTTGATGTTGCAAACTTACATAAAAAAAACGGACCACACTTCTTCCGAAAGTGAAAATGACGGTTTTAGTTAGTCGTCGTATTTTACAAAATTATATTTAAGATCAAAGATTAATTCAATTTTGTTTTTTAATTTGACTTCATAATTTCGTCTATTTTTTTCAATCTTTATGATGGCTAAATCCTTATGATAGGTCTTCACATAATTGAGAATCTGTGAAGGAACCGCACTTTCCGGAACATTTCCATATTTACAGTCAATACTAGTCCATTCTCCGTTGGAAGTAAATTCAATTTTATCCCCATTGACAAAAATGACATCATAGTTTTTGTCGGTGAGGTCCATATCCTGCTTTGCAATAGAAATCTGGAGGTTGGGAAAATGTTGTTTGATAAATTGTTGTGCTTTTTGAGGTAACTGTTCAAAGGTGACAGGCCGATCATTGGATGCGTTTAAAGACATGCTTATCGCGAAGATAACAGTCATAAATAATACTTTTTTCATATTTCTAATTTTTTTATTGTTTTTATTTTTAATTAATCATCATATCCGATAACTCTAAAATCACTTCCAAATTTGATTTCCAATTGATTATCCAATTTAATGTCATAATGTTTGCGTTCATGTTCAATTTGAACAACATATTGTCCCGGATGTTGTCTGGTAACGTAATCATTAATTTCTTGTGGAATGAGTGCGAGGGGAACGGCATTTGTTTTACAATCAATTTCTTCCCATTCACCTTTTTTGGAGAATTTTACCTCTGTTCCGTTGGTAAATACAACATCATAAGAGATACAACATAAAACCCCTTCTTCAAGTACATAAGATACTTCCAAGTCTGAAAAATGAAGATTTATAGTTTCTTTAGCTTTTTGGGGCAGTTCCGAAAAATTAACAAGTTTATCTTCAAACTCTTTTTGACAGCTTTGCAGAGTAAAACTAAACAGAACTAATGTGATGATGGCTATTTTTTTCATTTTGATTTCATTTTAATGATTAATAATAATGCTCTTTTTTAAAAGCAAAATTAAAGTGTAAATCTGAAAAGAAAATGAAATTTGAAAGAAAAAGAATAGTTCGATTAGAACTTAAATCTATTTTTTAGAAGATGTCGAAAAACATAATTCAAAGCAATGTTTTTCATTACAAAACTCATACTGATGTTTGATATGATACATTCTACAGATGGCGTCCACGACAGCAAGACCAAGGCCTGTACTTCCTTCTTTTTTGCCTCCCTGATAAAAACGTTCAAAAATTTTATCAGGATCAAGGGATTCATTATTTCCTTTATTTTTAATAGTAAGAGAATAGGCATCAATGCGGATCTCAATTTTTCCGGAAGGAATATTATGCACAAACGCATTTTTAAGAAGATTATTGATTAAAGCTAGTGCCAAATCCGGGTTCATTTCAGTAAGAAGCGTTGTAGATTCTTGAATATCAATCTCAATATTTAGATAGGAATATGCGGATGAAAAGTCTTCTAATTGTTTTTTAATTAATGAATTAAAATCAATACGACTTACTTCAGGAAATTGTTGATTGTCAATTTTGGAGATAAAGAGCAAGGCTTTGTTGAGTTTAACAATATGGGAGAGGGTTTGTTGCGTTTTTACAATCTCGGCCATTTGTGTTTCGGTGAGAGTAGGATCGTTTAAAAGGAGTTCAAGTCGATTAATGCAAATCGCTAGAGGAGTTTGGATTTCGTGTGATGCATTCCCAATAAACTGTTTTTGATGTTCGAAAGCATACTCGGCGCGTTCGGCATAGCGTACGGCAGCTTCGTTAATTTTTTTAAATTCGGTGATATTAGTTTTATTATCCAATAGTTTATTTTTCCCCCCGATGCGATAATGATCAAGCCATCGAAGCAGGACATGAAGCGGTTTCAGACTTCGATAGTAAATTAAAATATTCACTAATAGAATGGTAGCTAACAGTATGCCATACAAAATGACAATCCAAATCAGAATAGATTCTCTCAGATCTGCTTTTTCAATAGTTGGGGTAAACACATCCAGTCTGTAAAAGTCTTCATTTTCGTCTTTAAAAATAGTTTGTAAAAAGCGGGCAGGTTCCATCTCATTTTTTTCTTCAATGAAGATCATGGTATCTGCATAATGGATATG
>CAZWCI010000161.1:0-3599 GCA_964632815.1 uncultured Lentimicrobiaceae bacterium
ATTGAATTAACCTAATATTTTAACTCTTTTTAACTCTTTAATTCATTGATATACATCTACTTATAATTCCTTATTAATCGAACTCAGGTTAAAGGATTCTTCGCTTCACTTTGCTACGCTCAGAATGACAATGATTTTAAATGTGATGAAGGGTGGTAGAGGGGTTGCATTCCGGCTCCACCGCAATGCAACCCCTCTACCTTCCCTATACAACGCATAAGGCTGTCATTCTGAGCGAAGCGAAGAATCTGTTGGATTTTACGGGACACCAATAATTATCAATACTTATTTTCCTCTTTCTCATAACATTATAAAAAGTCAAGATTTCAAGCCGTAACTACCCCAACTTTATCCTATTGTTCTATGAATCAAAGATGCAAATTTAGTCTATATTTGCTTTTGCAGAAAAAAATAATCCCGCTCAAAGAGACGGGATTATTTTTATTAAAGTACTTGGGGATGTTGGCACGGAATCTATTTCTTTTTATTTTTTTTGCTACTATTATAATAATCGAAGTCTGAGTCCAAATCCTTGTCTGAAGCTAATTTACAACAATAGAGTTCTCTTGCCGACTTTTCTTTGGAAAACATATCTTTTAAGCCGGCAGAATTTTTTTCAAAGTATAATGTGTTGTCAATGGAAAGAGAAGATGCGATTTTTTCTATATCATGGTCAGTTCCTATGTAGGTGAATGTCCAATGATGCTGCTTTAATTCTTCCACAAGTTTTTTGATCTGTTTTCCGGTAAACTCTTTTGAATCATTTTCTTCTCCGTCTGTCAAAATAGTAACGAGAACATTGTAATCGGTTTTTCCTTCCAATGTTTGTTTCAATTTATTGAGGGCATATCCCATCGCATCAAACAGAGGCGTAGAAAAACTTGGATTGTAGCTTTTGTAGTCAATATTCTTCAGGCTTTTTGCAGGGTCCATATAGTGCAGCATCTTTATTCCCGATCCGTTAAAAGTGATGAATGTAATAAAGTGTTCTTGTTCCGGAAACTCTGTTTCAATACCTTGGATGGTTTTTACCAACTGATTAAAACCGCTGATAATGATTTCTTTAATTGATGACATTGAACCGCTTTCGTCTAAAATAATGAGGTTGTGTACTTGATGTTTTGTTTCCATTTTTTTTTTGTTTTAAAGGTGTTTCTTAATATTGTTGATACATTGGTTGGAAAAGATTAATTCTATAAATAAGAAATCATTCTATTTCTATTATATAAACATAATTTTTAATTATTTTTACTTTTTCTGTTAGAGATTTTTCTGACAAAAAATTATTTGTTGGAGAAATGGATATGTTTTCTATAGAAGACAATAAGATATTCAGATAGGATGTTTTTACTGCATAAGCTGCACTTTCAACAAATAAGCGAGCATTTACGATTCCAATAACATTTCCTTTTTCGTCAAATAATGGGCAGCCACTATTTCCAGCTTGTACTGCTGCGGAAATCTGATAAGATGTAATATCTCCTTGAAATCCTGAAATTGAGCTTATTAATCCATTTGTCAGTTTAATTTCATCTCCCATTATTGCACGAAGGGGATAACCCAATACAAAGATGTTTTCACCTACATTAGCCACTCTATTTGTTAATGAATAAGGGATTCCGTCAATCTTTTGAAATTTAGAGTCATCAATTTTTAAAATTGCGAGGTCATTATTTTTGTCAAATGAAATTATTTTTGCGGTATAAGTACTATCAAAAGTTCCATTAACACCACGAATTCGTATTTTAGTTGCATTTTCTACCACATGATAACTTGTTGCAACTAACCCGTTACTTGCAACAGCAAAACCACTTCCCGAACCATTTAGTTGAAAAAGATTATCATTGTCCGTTTCCGGAGTTTGGGACAAATTACTATTAGTTATGTTTTTAGGATTATTAATATGAATTCCCTTCCAATAGAATTCAGATGATCCTATGTTTTCTCTAATTGATATATTTTCAATACCTTTTGGAAGGCTATTGAAAAACATATAAAAAGTATATTTCCGATCCCCTTTTACTGAATATTTTTCGTCAAAATCTAAAGAATTTTTTTCTCCATCATAGATACCCCACTCTATTATTTTCAACGAGATGGTTGAATTGTTTGCAGTTAGGGTTGTTTTTGAACTTAAAGATATCCATCCATTTGATAAAGATCTACTTGTGATATATTCAAAAATTACTAATGTATATTCTTCGCCGATATACACGCCTATAATTGGTAAATTAGCAATTTCTGATTGAAAATAGTTCTCAACATAGGGGTTTGTTGTTGTCCTCTGTGCAATCACACTTAGTTGGCTAATTATTAGCAAAATAAAGGAAAATAATATTAATTTTTTTTTCATTTTAATTTACATAGAATATTGATAACTTCCATTTGTATCTGCAAAGAACCATGAATTTCCGGCAACCTTAAGACGATAAACGTTTAAGTTCGTTTCTTCTAAGGCTTTTTGTAATGAATAGGGGACTTCTCCCCAAAATTTATAACCACCTGCAAAAACGGCTATTAATGCGTCATCTGTGATGCATGCAGCCCAAAGTTTACCATGATCATCTAATCCTTCTTTCAACCATTCTGTTATTCTTGAATCGGATGAACTAAAGTAATCTTTAGAAATAATAATCCAATCACCAGAATCATTAAAAGTTACAGAATAGACAATTTCATTATCTTTGTTAAATTGACGTAATTTCTGCTCAAGACTATAAGGAATATCATTCCATCGGAATCCATTGTTCCCATAAAGAATCAACCAAGCCCCATTTTCTGTAAGTTGGATATCATCTATATATTCATTATTATTATAAAGTTCACTGATTGCATTTTCGAGGGAAATCGGTATTCCTAATCTTGCACACCCATTCCTCCCATAAAGGGCCAGGTCTCCGTTTGTTTTTGTTATTGCAACATTACGACATTCGCCCCATTTTTTTATTGCATCTCTTATGTCTGCCCTATCTTGGGCAAAAGAGTTTATAGTGATAAAAAAACAAATGAATACCAAGAGGATTTTTTTAGCATTATTAATTGGTTTATTCATAATTCTAAAGATTTAACTGATTATTTTTTTGATTCATTATTCTCTAATTTATATTTATTTATTGTGTTAATTTAGATTTCTTATAGGAGATTATTTAATGTCTTAAAACCATTATAAAAAGGTGCCATTTTATTGGTTGTAAAAATCTTAATACTATTTTTATTTTATTGAATATCAAATTTTTATTATTTTGTAAATCGGCCACGAAGCACCATCGGTACAAGTTGCTGCGGGAGGGATGGAAGCGGCACCCCACAGCGAGCGGCACGAAGTGCCGTGAAGCGAGGAGTATAGCGGACAGCCCGACGGCCGAAGGCCGGCCCGCCCAAAAAGAATAAAAAAATAATTTTAATCGCATTCTATAGGTTTAATATTTACGTAATCGAAAACTTACAAAATGAATACTTGAGGAGTTGTTATGGGCAAATTCGTTGATTTGCTGATGTTTGAGGGGATTTTTAATTTTTGTTGCCCTAAAAAAGGGAACCATTATAATTTGTAGTTTTCTTAGTAGATAAGGATAGATCTTATGTTCTTTATTTGGCTC
>CAZWCI010000162.1:0-3584 GCA_964632815.1 uncultured Lentimicrobiaceae bacterium
TTCCTACCGCTTACATTTGCGTTCCTACCAGTTACATTTGCGTTCCTACCAGTTACATTTGCGTTCCTACCGCTTACATTTGTATTCCTTCCGCTTACATTCGTCCTTTTCGGCACAAAAACAACATGCCAATGGCTTGCAATCAAGTTACAGCATGTAGGAAATAAATTTTTTATGCTTGCAAATCGGTTGTTGCCGCCTCTATATGCAATACAACGATGTGCAATGGTGTTGCCGATGGCAGTTGTTTCGTTGTTTTTTGAACTAAACTATCGGTAAACTAATACGGACGAAGCTAATAATTTAGTTTTTGGAGTAATTCAACGGGCAAATATAATAAAGATTTTATTATATTCATAATATTTTATGAAAAAAATCACATTTTGCGACAAAATTATTTCTTTCAAAAAAACGATGTCCGAAAGTTCCGTTCAATAAAGAATTACATCAAAACAATCTGAAAGGGGGCCTCTCAGGGTGGGGAATATATCGGGTTAAGGGTTGTTGATTCCTGTTAGGGCGATGATGTCCTTTGCTTCTTTCTGCTGCGGATTAGAATAAAACACTCATTTAAAAATTTTGGTTTTTGTAGGAATGAGTGACTTACCAATGTATATAACACAAGTGGGATGTGTCAATGCATGAGTTTTTCATTTTCTATACTTTTCAATCCGTTTAGCAAGTCTATGAATGTTTTTGGTTTAATCCGGCGGAATGATGAATCCGGCACTTTTAAAAATCTCCATGTATCTTCTGTAAACTCTGTCGCTTTATTACACCAATTTTCAGCTTCGGAATCTTTTAAGGGCACATTCTCATCTTCAAAACCCTTAGTTTCAACAATCCAGTTTACTTTTTCTCCATTTTCTAATTGTTGTTCAGCAACAAAGTCAGGGTAATATAAACTTTGACCACCCTTTCTATTTAAATAAGTAATACAGAATTTTGTATAAGTTTCTGCTAAGGCAGCAAACTTATTAATGTCGGTTGCATTTTCTAAAAATATAGCAAAATCTTTTTCGAGATTATTATAAACCGGGGTGTAATTAAATATTGTTTTGCGAACCTCTGCAATCTCTCTTTTCCAATAAAATCCTTCCAATTCAATTAATGAAATCGGATAGTTTTTTACGGTCATCTCAGTTTTAACCTTTGTAAATTCACCCAGTTTTCTTGAAAGATAAATTGTAATTGCGTCTGAAACATTTGCTTTTGCCAAATTACTCCGAACTATTAAACTATCCAAATCTACTTTTTTCCCAAAACAAATATTTTTCACATAAGACTTTACTATTCCATAAATCAAATTGAAATTGGCATTAAACTTACCTTCTCTAATTATTTTGTTGGTTAACGAAGAAAGTAATTCCTGTGAACTTACGTAATCATCATCTTCAATAACTACTTGTTTTGTGCCTACTTTTTTCTCGGTAGTACCATGAATTAATGATACTTTTATATTTCTTACTTTATCTGATTCATCCAGTTCTATCAATTGCTGCAAGGCTTTTACATCAAACTTATCCAAACCAGTCATTTTTCGGGTAAAACTTGGAGTAAGTTCTGGTATCTCAAAGTTATAATCACTTCTTGTTTTAAGTGGAAGAATTAAACGACCAGGTTTTGGAGGATTTTTTGTTATACCAATTCCAACACCTTCTTTTTCCAGTTCTATTACAAATTCTTCAAATTTATCAGTACCAATAATTTCTACAATTTGTGTATAATCAGGCCCAAGATTTCGCATTAAACGCAATCCTCGACCGACTGATTGTTCCGGTAAAATATTTGCTTTTGAGGTAAACGGTCTTAATCCGAGTATTATACTTACGTTTTTCACATCCCATCCTTCTCGAAGCATTAAAACGGAAACTACAACTTTTACCGGAGACTTAGGTTCATCAATCAGGCGAGCTTGTTCCCTAGTAACTTCAAGTTTCTTTTCATTTTTACTTAAAGACCCGTCTTTATTGGTATGAATGATTAATACCTGATCTTTTTTGTTAAATCCTGCAATTTTACTTATTCCTTCAGCAACCTGGTCTGCTTGTGTAGTATCCTCACACATAATAAACAGAACGGGTTTTTGTCCTAAATTACCATAGGCTTCTTCATGTTCAATATATCTTTTTAATGCTATCTGAATCCATTCTTGATATGCATTAAATGCATTTGAAATTTTTTTGTTATCGGGGCTGGATTTATCAGTTTGATGAACAATTAAAGGTGTTTTTACGATCCTGTCTTCTATTGCTTGTGCCAATGGATAATCGCTAATAATCCACGGAAAAAAAGTTCCGTTTTGGTCTTTGGGTGTTGCTGTTAAATCGAAAAGTAATGAAAGTCCTTGTTTGCCTTTGTTTTTTAAATTTTCATGAAGTAATTCTATTGATTTGTACCAGCTCAATTCTTCATCATGAACGTGATGTGCTTCATCATTTATGATTAACAAATTTTCGTGCATCATGATGCGTTCCAGAATACTTGTCAACCAAGATGCCTGATCGTCTTTCTTTTTTTTTGAACCCAGCAGATTACCAACCGGGCCTAAATCTTCATCTTCATTTTCTAAACGGTTTTCATAAATCTGGTGAATGTTGGTTAAATACAAAGTTCCATCGGTGCTGGTTTTAACTTGGTCTTCGCGCATGATAAAACTCATTTGCCAATCATATTTCCATTCTTCTGGGATAAAAGGAAATTTGTAAAACACTTTACCATCAGCAAAATCGGTTTTTAAACGTTCATAAACAATTACGTTTGGTGCTATGATGAGAAATGTATTGGCAAGGGTTGAATTTTGCTCAAACTTACGATGGAAATATGACCAAACCGTAAGAAATGCCATGACAAAAGTTTTGCCGGAACCTGTGGCTGCCTTGGCACAATATCGAGTTAAGCCTAAAGGGGGTAAATCTTGTTGAACTTCTTTGTTATTAGCAGGGTTGAGTCTTCGCAATTTGCGTGTTTGCTTCATTTCATTAAGGATGGCATCGAAATTATCAAAAATATCGGTCCCCATAGCATTTTGCTCAATATAGGATTCGGCAAGTAGAGCATTATCTTTTTCCTGACTTCGTCACTGGGACACCCAAAATTTTTCTTCAAATAATGGTGCAATGATTTGATGCCGTTTCATTAACAACGTTTTTGTGATTGTTTGTTTGTTGAGGGGCAGTTTTATCTGTATAGTAGTGATTGATGCCGCCATATTCAGTACCTTATTAATGCTTAGCTTAATTCCAGCTTGTTTAAGTCTTCTATCAAGTTCTTTGTAAACTTTTAAGGCAACGAAGCAGATGCAAATGTGTGCCTCTATGCGTTTCTTGGTAAAATGGAACATTGGACGGATTTCTATCTTTGATTTGGCTATTCTGAAAGCCAATTCTACATTCCAAAGATTGTGATATGCCTCGTAAACGTCTTTCGTGGAGATGATTGTATTTGTTAGATAGCCTTTCAATCCGTCCCATGCTGCGTCTTCCATAACTCGCTCATAATTAATCGTTACATTTACATCTTTACTGATATTTAGATACTTGTTGTAACCACGTTTATTGATATTTTCTTTTGTTAAAGTGCCT
>CAZWCI010000163.1:0-3568 GCA_964632815.1 uncultured Lentimicrobiaceae bacterium
TGTGCCCGCAAAGCCACAAAAAGAGCTTCCTCCGGTCGCTTTTTTGTGGCAGCGTTCACATCGCCTCCCGTCCTTGCGGGCTTTCCACCTACCGCCTCACGCCGGGGAACGGCAAAAACCTTGCTTCTTAGGGGCTTTGCGGTAGATTATTCACAACGTTTCATCGATGTTCATACCACATCAAAAAACATTTTCCTATTAAAAATAAAAAATAAAACTATTTGTATTTGTTAAAATAAAAGCTATTTTTGTAGTTATCATTTATATGTGCCACAAGTCACATTAAGATAACTTATTATAATAGCTTATGTGTATCCAAGATTAAGGTTCAATTACACGTAATTATGTAATAATTTCCGGCAAGTGGATGAAATAGATAATAACAGATAGATAAGGATTAAAAAGTAAACCATTGTGAAAGTATAAAAAAATGAAATATTGACAAGATCAAAGAGCTACCAAATGTTTTTTAAATTTTCCCGATGCACTTTAAAAATAATTTATGCATACTCACATTGGGAAATTAGCAAAAGCAAACCGCTTAGCCCTAAAACCAAAGTTTTGCAAAAGAGCCAATTTTGCCGACACGCTTATTGAAGAAAATATGTTGAAAACTTTTTAGTTTTTTCTTCTTAAAAATATTGGAAATTTTTGTAATTTTGACAGCGATGTCAAGAAATAAATTTCAAGATGCAAACAGAAAATTTAGGAGATTATATTAGACAAATTAGAGAACAAGCAGAAATGCCTTTAAGAAAACTTGCTGCTTTGCTTGATATTGACCAAAGTACTCTTAGTAAATTGGAACGTGGAGAAAGACCTGTTAACAGACAAATGTTGCCTATTATAGCCAAAACGTTTAATGTTGATGAAAAAGAACTCATTGTAAAGTTTATGAGCAAACAAGTAGCTTATCAATTGGTTGACGAAAAATATGCAAAAGATATTTTAACCGCAGCAGAACAAGAAATTAAATATTTAACCAAAAAGAACGGTAAAAAATAATGGAATTACAATTAGAGAGCTTAAAATATCAGGATATTGCCATTCAATCGGTTGTAAAAATTTTTGATGGTACTGAAAAAAATACTTTTGACAATGCTTGTTTTGAGGGTATTCGTTCTAATGTTTGTAAACTTTCAACTGAGCAAATTAAGAAAAACATCATTGACGTTTTAAATGAAAATGGAATTGACGAGGAAACTGCAAAACTTTCTACAGATAAAGACCTTTGCATTGAAATGGAAACAGGAACAGGCAAAACTCTTGTTTACATTAAAACCATTTATGAATTTTACAAGAATTACGGATTTACCAAATTTATAATATTAGTCCCTTCTGTTGCAATTAGACAAGGTGTTTTAAGTGCGTTTAAGATTTTTTCAAAACAACTTGAAAGTATTTACGGATTTACTCCTAAGGCTTTTGAGTATGAAAGTAAACGTCTTAATAAAGTAACAAATTTTATTGAAGAACAGCATCCGCAAGTAATGGTAATGACACTTGCTTCTTTTAATTCGGAAGATAAAATTTTAAATCAGGCCCAAAGAGAAGATTTATTTGCAAACATTCCTTTCATTGATGCAATTGGCAAAACAAACCCAATTATCATAATGGACGAGCCACAGGAAGGAATGGACACAGAAAATTCTGTAAAACAAATTGCCAAACTCAATCCATTGTACAAAATTCGTTTTTCGGCTACTCATAAAGTTTTAAAAAATTTGGTTTATCGTTTAACTCCTTATGACAGTTATAAACAAGGATTAGTGAAGAAAATTGAAGTTTTGACTGTAACCGAAAAAAACGATGAAGCAACTATAAAAATTGAACTCACAGAAACGCAAAACGGTAAAGGCGACCCGAAAGCCAGACTAAAAGCGTGGAAAATGAAAAGTGGAAAATTTGTTTTTGAGGAAACAAATTGGTTAAAAGTTGGTGATAATTTAGGCGAAAAAACAAGTAATCCAAGCTATTTGAATTACAAAATTACCCGCATCAACAAAAGTTTGAAAACAGGAAAATGGTCAGTAGAATTTTCAAATGGTGTAATTTTAGAAGAAAAACAATCATCAGGAAACTTACAAAGCATTTGGGCTTTACAGCTTGAATGGCTAATTCGCAGACACTTTTATAAGACCCAAAAATTAGCTGAACAGGGTATTAAATGCCTTTCTCTAATATTTATTGACAAAGTGGCTAACTATATTGGAGAAACTCCAATTATCAAAAATCTTTTCATTGAAAAATACAAACTGATTTACGCTGAATATAACGAAGGGAAACAGCCAACAGACGAATATATTACTCAAATTCAAGGATATTATTTTGCTCAAAAAGCAAGCGGCGAATTTGCCGATAATGAAGGCGGACAAAAAGAGCAAAAGAAAATTTACGAACTCATTTTAAAAGGTAAAGAAGAACTTTTAACCATAACTAATCCCGTTCAATTTGTATTTTCTCACTCTGCTTTGGGCGTTGGTTGGGATAATCCGAATGTTTTTAATATCGCTACATTAAATACTGCCTATTCAGAAATTCGTAAACGTCAGGAAATTGGTAGAGGTTTGAGAATTTGTGTTAATCAAAATGGACACAGGATATATGATAACTTAAATGTTGAAGATACTGAACGAATTAACCAATTAACAGTTATTCCAAACGAAACTTACGAAACTTTTGTAACTCAATATCAAGAAGAAATTAAGGAAGTTTACGGAACAACAAAAGCAGGTGCAGGTCTTACACATACACATAAAGGCAAACCTCAAAACGAAGTACATTTTAAACGCAATCAAAACGAAACGATTGATGCGACTTTTAAACGCTTTTGGAAATCATTAGCCAAGAAAACAGATTATCTCGTTTCTTTCAATGAAGAAAATTTAATTCAAAAATCGATTGAAGAAATCAATAAAATTAACATTGCCGATTATGTTGCAGAAGTGAGTAGTCGTTCTATTGGCGAAATTACAGAAGAAGGAATAAAAGATGATTTTGGAGGAACAGAAACCTACGCTTTGAAAGCCTATTTTACACCATTGGATTTGGTAGAAGAATTAAGCGAAAATACAGGACTGAGTTATAATACAGTTTTCAAGATAGTTGACAACATTGCAAACTATGAACATTTTGTAAAAAATCCACCGCAATTTATTCATCAAGCGGCAGGAATTATTCGCAATGTTGAATTAGACGAAATGATTCGAGGATTAGATTATCATTTGACTGGAGATAGTTTTCAGTATTCATTTGATGATTTTGTAAGAAACATTTCTCAACAGGCTTATGTGGATACACCAAAGAGAGGCGTATATGATAAAATGCTTGTGGATAGTGATATAGAAAGATGGTTTGCAAAAACAGCCGACCTTGACGATGAAATTATTTGTTTTCTTAAACTTCCGAGTTATTACAAAATTAAAACCCCTATTGGCGAATATGAACCCGACTTTGGTTTGATAATGAAACGTAAGAGCTTAAAAACTGGTAGCGAACGTGAATTTTATTTTGTAATTGAAACCAAAGGCACAAGCGATATTAACGACAAAAAAGCATTAACAGAAAG
>CAZWCI010000164.1:0-3544 GCA_964632815.1 uncultured Lentimicrobiaceae bacterium
GGAATAACATGTACTGTAAATGAAGTATCTTCTTCACAGTTATTCAACGTATAAACACGTAAAAGATAATTGGTTGTAGTGGATGGCGTCAGTGGATGGTGACTATTCCCATTGGGTAATAGCATCCCGGTCAGTTGTGTAGTACCATTTACTTCAAGCGAATAGACTATCGAATCATTGCTTTGAGAGTAGAAAAATAAATCGGCAGAAGTACCTTCACAAATTGTGTCGGGAATGGTATAGGTAAAAACGGGTTGAGGGTATACATTCACATGAAAAATATCTGAATTTTCACATCCGTTAGCATTACTATATGTGTACGTAGCGGTATAAAAAGTAGAATCTCCGGGGATTGTAAATTGGTTCCCGCTAATTCCATTGCCACTATATGTTCCTCCACTCGGAGAACCTCCCAGAAGTGTTATCGTTTCGGTTGCCTTACATAAGCCCATGTCCGGATGATTGACGGTAGGTTCAAAATTATGTACTGTATAACAAGCAGTCGCCGTATTTCCCATCTGATCGGTTACCAATACACAATAGTCTCCGGCACATAATCCTACTGCTGTATCTGTTGTTTGAAATTGGGGGTCATCCCATCTATACGTGTAAGGGGGAACTCCGCCGGTTACGGTAACGTAAGCTTTTCCGTTACAAGTAATTGTAGGAAGGGGATTACAAGTACTATTGCAATTTCCATATGTTGGAGATGCTCCAATATCATAAGCCCATGGTCCTCCGTCAGGAATACGTCTATAACTCACACCAGCGGAAATGTAGGAGGCTATATAATTTTTTTGCCCAGCCGGAATTTGATCATAAGTTGGAAGGGTGCCGGTAAACCCGCAATCACCTGTCAGCGGATTGCAAGGATTGCAAGACATACATGAGTTGCTTTGGGTTGCCCAGGAAATTCCGTCTTGTGGAACTCCATTTTGGTCATAAAAAGCAAACCATCCTCCTGAATTTGGAAACCAGAGACGACTGCCTCCACCGAGGCAAACTCTTGAATTTACAACGATTTCGATCGTTTTTCCCCCATTTTGAACCAGCAATGCTGGAGGTACTGCCGGAGCCAGAGTTCCACGAACCACAACAAAACCTTGAGCCGGAACGATAGTACCTTGAGGTATAGAAAATCCGCCACCGTAAGTGCTTCCATCATTGGTATTGTTCCCTAAAAAATAACAGGAAATATCCACAGGTTCACATTGATTCGGATTGTACAACTCTATCCACTCACCCTCATTATCTCCAACGGAAAAACCGGGACCGGTGCCGTATATAGACCCATCTCCGGAGACAGGACTTAACATAACTTCGTTAATCAAAATAGAAGGACCGGAGTAGTTACAGCCACTACCATTACACACGGTATTTATAACTCCGTTGGTCGTTAGCTGAATCTGTCCAAATGAGCCGATAATAATGCTAAAAAAAAGCCAAAATAATAGGGCGATTTTCTTCATAACAATCTGAAATTTGGCAAAGTTACAAAAAAATAGAATATTTCTTCAAATTTCTTCCAAAAATTAAACAAGATGAAATATGTTTGCGAAAAATAATATTGTAACCAATTGATTAATAATCAATAAATAATATTCAACAATAGAGTGAGTGATTCGTTTTTAGTATACTTTTGCAGTGTACTATTAAACTAATATAGTAATACAATAAAATATATTTAATCATTAAAAAGTAATTCTTATGATTCATTTAGAAAACATTAATTTTGGTTATCGTAAGGGAAAAGAATTATTTCATGCTTTGGATCTTCACATTGAGGAAGGACACTTGTATGGATTATTAGGCAAAAATGGTGCCGGTAAAACCACCTTACTGAAAATTATTTGCGGGCTTCGTTTTCCACAATCCGGCAATTCAACAGTGTTGGGGTTTAATCCTACGCAAAGAGATCCCAATATGATGAGCAGGATCTTCTTTTTACAGGAAGAATTTTTTGCACCGCATCTCACGATTGAAGATTATGCTAAAATCTATGCTCCGTTTTATCCTCATTTTAATAAAGAGCAGTATATGTATTATCTTAACGAATTTGAAATGAATCGTTTGGATGAGTACATTGACAAACTTTCTTACGGTCAGAAGAAAAAAGTTATGATTTCATTTGCTTTAGCTGCGAATACGCCCTTATTATTGATGGATGAACCCACCAATGGTCTTGATATTCCCTCAAAAAGTATTTTTCGAAAAGTGATGGCTTCTTCCATTCAAGAAGAGCGTATTGTCATTATTTCTACTCATCAGGTTAGAGATTTACATAGTCTGATTGATAGTGTTGTTATTTTAGATAACGGAGAAATTATTTTAAACAGTTCCACGGATCAAATTACAGAACATTTACTATTTGAAGTTAAAGATGAAATTATTGATGAAAAAACAATTCTTTATTCAGAAGAAACATTGAGAGGAATTTATACAGTGAGTGAAAATTCTTTACGAAAAGAGAGTAAATTAGATATGGAATTGCTTTTCAATACGGTTATGGCCAATAAAAAACGAATGAAAGAAATTTTTAAACCAAATAAAAACCTTTAATATAAAAGTCATGAAAAAAAGAACCAACATCATATTATTAGTTACATTTATTGTGATTCTCATTATTAATATAACGATGGTCTCCACTTTTATTTATCGATATAATAGGGGACTTTCCATTCCGGGTGTACAAATTGAAATGAGTAAATAAATAAAATAATTAAAATCAATATACAGACTTAAAAAAGAACATTATGAATGCAAATCGAATAAAATTATTATTTATAAGATATTTTTTGGAAAACAAGAAAAAAGACATACTTATGTTTTCCATTTTTATACTCATTTCTATTTTTTGTGGAGCAACTAATAGTACGGAAATAGGGTATTTTTTATTTATTATTCTGTTGTTGCTCTACTCCGGAAGAGTTTTTGAGATGCTCAAACATCCGGCAACCGGAGGACACTATTTAATGATTCCAGCAAGTACGGGCGAAAAAGTCCTTTCCGGTATTGTCTTAACAAATATTTATTATTTAGGAGCTCTTTGGCTTATCATCAACGGGGGGATCTTTTTGGGAGTACATATAAGACAATGGATAACACCAGACTTTCTTGTATCAATCGAAACGAGTATTGATATGCAACAGTTGTTCCAAATAGACTTGCAGACGGTAATTTTATATTTCTTATACACCGCTGTTTTTATGTTTGGTTCAGTGTACTTCAAAAAACAAGCAATCGGGAAGACCTTATTATCTATTTTGGCATTGGTAATATTTTTCATAGCCTTAGATAGTTCACTGCTTTATTATTTCACAAACAGCTCGCAAAGTTACTTCTCATCAAACATCGTTTTTGGCTCTAATTGGAATGGATGGATGGGGAATATAATGACAGTATGTGCTATTTTATATTTTTGGGTATTAACATATTTCAGATTAAAAGAAACGGAGATATAATGATTACATTTAACGATAAACAATCCATATATTTACAGATTGCCGACTGGGTTTGTGAACAAGTTTTAACGGGAAAATACAAG
>CAZWCI010000165.1:0-3544 GCA_964632815.1 uncultured Lentimicrobiaceae bacterium
CCAATCGTAGCCCCCTCAGAAACATGAGTAGTTTGGTATTCGGACTTTCGCGAAATGGCACTGCGCGGATTGATAACATTGGTGAAAACAACCGACGGGCCCAGAAAAACGTCATCTTCACAAATTACGCCCGTATAAATCGAAACATTGTTCTGCACTTTCACGTTGTTGCCCAAGACTACATTCGGGGAAATAACCACATTTTGCCCGATGTTGCAGTCGTTGCCCACCCGGCAGCCGGTCATAAGGTGCGAAAAGTGCCAAATCTTAGTGCCCTTGCCAATATGACAATCTGCATCAATATAGGCAGATTCATGCACAAAATAGGGTTGTTCTTCCGATTTCATATTTCAATGGTTTCTTTAAAATTGGGAATATGCGATGAGGTAAATCCTGCATCGGCCAAATGTTCTGCATATTTGATTCGCGCCTGATCTTCCCCGTGGACAATGAAGATATTTTTTACCTTTTTGTTGTTTTGGGCGGAGAGGTATTGAATCATTTCGCGATAGTCGCCGTGACCGGAAAAAGCGTCAATGCGTTCCAACGTTGCCCGAACCTTGTATTTAACGCCAAAAATCGAAACTTCGGAATCCCCGCGCATGATTTTAGCCCCCAAAGTGGTCGGGGCGCAATAGCCCACACAAAGGATGGTGGTTCTGGAATTTTCGATATTATTAGCAAGGTGATGTTTGATACGACCGGCTTCCATCATCCCCGAAGCGGAAATGATGATACAGGGGCGGTTGTACGTGTTGAGCCGTTTGGAATCTTCGATGGTACGCACATAATGGAGATTTTCGAAACCGAACGGGTCGGCAGACGTTTCCATAAAATCGCGCATATCTTCATTAAAACATTCCGGGTGCAAACGAAAAATGTTGGTTGCAGAAACCGCCAACGGACTATCCACAAAAATATCAATATCCGGAAGTTTGTTTTGGAGTTTTAATCGGTGGAGGGCATAGACAATCTCCTGAGTTCTTCCGATGGCAAAGGAGGGAATGACCAATTTGCCGCGACGTTGGGCACAAGCATCATGGACAATCAGCATCAAATCTTCTTCGGCTTTGTCGAGCGTTGTATGCAGACGGTCTCCGTAAGTAGATTCCGTAATGATGTAGTCGGCTTGCGGAAAAGCTTTCGGATCCGGTAGAATTTTTTTATCATATCTTCCAATGTCGCCGGTATAACAAAGCGATTTTGTTTTTCTGCTTTCCTTGAATTGAATATATACAGCAGCACTTCCGAGCATGTGACCGGTATCGACAAACCGGAAAGAGAAATCCGGCGAAATGCTGAATTGCAAATCATAAGGAATACTCACGAAAAGGTGCATACAAGCGGCCGCATCTTTCATGGTATAGATGGGTTCCACCGGCGGCAATCCGTTTCGTTCGCGTTTTTTATTGAATTGTTGGGTATCTGTTTCCTGAATCTTCCCGGAATCAGGAAGCATGATGGAGCACAAATCCCGCGTTGCCGGCGTACAAAAGATGGTGCCTTTGAAGCCCAATTTGTGGATATAAGGGATCAATCCCGAATGGTCGATATGGGCATGCGATAGAATAAGATAATCGATATCGGCCGGATTGAAGCCCAAATCACGGTTCATGGAGTCGGTTTCCAAACCTTTTCCTTGATACATCCCGCAATCCAACAATATTTTAACTCCTTTTTTGGTGGTCAGTAAAAACTTACTTCCGGTAACTTCTTGAGTTGCTCCTAAAAAATCTATAGTCATAATCTTATTTTTGATATTAACGCTATTATTCTTGCAAAAGTACAGATTTTTTTTAATTGGCAACCGCCAATGTGACGATGCTTATTTTCGGATTTCCTGCATTTTTCAGTTTGGATATGGCAGCTTCGAGGGTGGCACCGGTTGTGAGCACGTCATCGCAAATTAGAAAATGCTTTCCGGTGATTTGTTCGGGATTATTTGCGGCAAAGACATGTTCCACGTTGGTCCAGCGGTTGAATCGGGTCTTTTTGGTTTGTGTATCCGTGAAGGTGGTGCGCACCAAAATATCGGTACAATAGGGGATGCCCAGGGCCTTGCTAAGACCTTTCGCGATACATTCACTTTGGTTGTAGCCCCGCAGCTTCATTTTTTTAGGGTGGAGCGGCACCGGAAGAATGCAGTCGATTGCTTGAAAATGAGCTTCTTTGGCTAATTGTTTCCCGTAATAATAACCGAGATATTCACCAATTTGTTGATTGCCATTGTATTTCAAACTATGCAATATCTTCTGGACTTGATTTCCTTTTTTAAAAAACAGAAGAGAAGCAATATTTTCCACTTGAACTCGACCGCGAAACAGAAGTTGTAAGGGATTGTCTATTTCCTGATGATAATGGGTTTCGGGCAAATGAAGCATACACTCAAGGCATAAAGAGTGCTCGTTTTGTTGAAGTGTATTTCCGCATGCCACACACGATTGGGGATAAAAGAGGGAAAGTAGGTTGTGCAGATGTTTTTTTATTTTTACACGCATCATCATAATAATTTAGTAAATTTGCAGTTTAATTTTAGAGTACAAATATAAATAATAATTATGCAAACAACAGCTTTCGAAAAAGAAAAACAGGAAAAAAATCCATTAAAAAAATGGGTGATTTTATTAGGGATTTTAGCAGCTCTTTTTTTAGGAACTACTATATATTTCGGCATTTTTGCCAAACCGATTTATAATTTGGAGTATGTAAAATCGGAAGTTGAAAAGGAAAACTTGTCGTTGGAACTTGATTCCTTAATGATGATGCATGAAAAAATCAAAAGCGAGAATGTGGAAATATCCGAGCAGTTAAGTGAAAAGGATAGTGTTATCAATGCCAATGCTGCCGAAATCAAGAAACTGATTGCTTCGCAAGCCGATTATCGCAAAATTAAAAAACAATTGGTTCGTTTGCAAAAAATCGCCCAGGAGTATGTGGCTGAAATGGATAAACTTTATGCTGAAAATAAAGTATTGAAAGAAGAAAATACCCAAGTAAAAGAGAAATTGGTACAGACGAACGAAGAGAAAAAGGCCATTCAAAAAGATAATGAAGCATTGAATGAACGGATAGAACAAGCTTCCGCATTAACTGCATACAATTTTTATGCTCGGGCCGTCTATTATAAGAAGAAAAACAATACTGAAGTAATCACCGAAAAGGCTTCGAGAGTAGAGAAATTTAAAACATCGCTTATTTTAGCTGAAAACACCTTACGCCCTGTCGGAGAAGTGAATGTTTATTGCAGAATTTCCGTTCCCAACAGCGGAAAAGTGCTTTCTCCCGGGAAAGAAGATTTCTTTACATTCATGAATGATGGTCAAAAGTTACAATATACAGCCAAAAAGACAATAAACTTTCAAAATAAAGCTGAAAATGTAACGCTGTTTTGGGAGTTGCCGGATGATGATAAAGCTGTAAAAGGAAAATACGTCGTTCAGTTTTTTACGGATGAAGGATATCTTGGAGAAACATTTTTTGAATTGAAATAATTCGATTGTTTTCTGTAAAATAAAAAGCGGAAATTATATGGGCGTGTCGGCTT
>CAZWCI010000166.1:0-3543 GCA_964632815.1 uncultured Lentimicrobiaceae bacterium
GCCGCCAGCGTTCATCCTGAGCCAGGATCAAACTCTCCATCCTAATTAATTTCTTTTTCTTGTGTCTGTCCCGACTTTATCGCTTGCTTGTCTCAAAAAAATCCTTGAGTATTTGCTACTTCATTCCATTTTTTCAAAGAACTGGTCCCCTTCTTTTCATCCGCCTCATTTCCTCGTCGTTTGGGATTGCAAAAATACACCTTTTTTCTTCTTTGCAATACCTTTAGAACCTTTTTTTTTATTTTTTTTGTTATCCCTCTTATTATCAGTTCAATATTTTTTTAAAAATCTTGTTTTTTATCTCTTTTTGAGGGTGTTTTTATCCATTTTTTGTCTTTTATCCAACTCAATTTTGGAAAAAAAACCGTTGTTTTGATTTTTATTTCGATATAATTACTTTTTTGATGATGCTATTTTGACGCTCTTTTCCTACCATTTTTACAAAATAAATCCCATTAGGGTATGCAGAAATGTTCACTTTTGATATATCTTCTGTGATATTTTGTTGGAGTAATAGCTTCCCTGCCATATCATATATTTGAATTCCGGCATAAGTTTCACTCGCATGATCAATCTTTATTTCAAAAGTCCCATTGTTCGGATTTGGATAAATAATGGCTGCGATTTGTTCTTGTTGTCTAATTCCAATAGGCGGCTCCCAACCCGTAGATTCGCCATATACTACAAAATTATCAAATGTATTTGTCCCTGATGACCCATCTGCATCATCCACCGTTAATCTTAAAAATACAGAATCTTGGTCGTTAATCGCTGTTATTCTACGCAAATCCAACTCCCTCATCAAAAAGATATCTTTTGCTAAAACCGGACCGTAATCAGATATCGTATTCGGGACTGCCAATGAATCATAATTAACGCCATCAATACTCCAAGCCCATTTGTGTGTGTTAAAACCTGTAGATGATCTAGTATCTGAAAATGTCAGTAGAATCTCTTGCCACCCCTTGGTCGAAAATTTAAGGACAATCGATTTACCATTGGCAGCTTTCTTTTTTAACGACAGCGCTTTACCAGCCACCGCAGCTGCTCGTGGATCCCCCGACAAGTTTCCACCAGATGCAACCCCGATTTCAACATCTAAAAATATTGATGACCCTCTGGTCCCATTGGCATATATATTGGCATTCCAAAATGCAGAGGGCTCTCCAATCGTATTATTCGCTGGTATGGTATAAGTAGAATCCAAAACTAAATCCAAATCATCAAAAGTCCATGCCGCTAAAACATGTCTCGGCTCCGCACAAAAGATGTATCTGGAGCCGTAAGGGCCATACAAAAAGCCAACCGCTTTTTCCCGTATATATTTTCCTTCTGTGGATTTTACATTTCTAGTATATATATGGTATATGGTTCCACGTACTAACTCAGAGCCTAAGGTTAATGTTACCACATTACGATTACACGAAGCAGACTGTACACAAATACCATGAGTTACCGAGTAATTTTCTATATTTACCGCCGTCGCAGAATCCAAATCCATATCAAAAGTAAGTACTATTTCATAATCATTCGTATCTATGTCAATAACAGTTGGTCTCCCTTCATTATGCGTCGAGTTAAAAGTGCTATACAGAGAATCGCTTCCCCATATTAATCCCACTATTTCAGGATGATCAATCAAAGGATTTCGATTGAACTGAAACATAGAATGTATAACATTGTTTCTATTTCTCTCTTTTTGACTTACAGGATCTAATAGATGCCATCTTTTCAACATCTCAAGAGCCCAAGGCTTAAACTGCGACTTCTCCGTCATTTGGGAAGAACCAAAGGTTTGATCCATATTCATATATCGAATAGAAATATACAACAATGCCCGTGCCACATCACCTTTAAATTCATCAACCGGTTCAAATACAGGAACTTTATTCAATATTGTGTCTGAACAGTTGTAATTGGCATACCCCCATTGGGTTCCATTTTGAGATATTTTCCTTGGCATAGCCACCTCTCCGTAGGGAGAAGAACCATGATAGGATGAATTTACATAATGATCTGTGGGGAAAACATGATGAAGGTCCGAACAAGGGGCAAACGGTTCAGCAGCTCCGCAATAATAGGTTGACTGTCCACCTACTACGGGATTAAACCAGCTTTGACAAAATATATGCTCAAAACTATAAATCTTACATTGTTCGGTGGTTCCCGTGCCGACATTGGTTAACTGACAACAAGGATAAGAATAGATATCATACAAATAACCGCCTAAAAAATCCATCGCTCTGGCTGCAGTTGTGCTACCATAATCATTTATAAAATAATTCTCCGAAATAATTTGAGAAAGTGCCTGTTGAAGTTCTTTTCCTTTTTTTCCGTTTGCCGCATCATAGTATCCCGAAGGGATCTGAGCCATCATAGTAGCAATACCTGCATTTATAAGGACAAATAGTGCTAATAAAACATTTTTCTTCATAATTTTCAATTTTTGGCGACAAAGATACATATTTTTTAGGAAATGGGATTTTTGACCATTTTACCGAAACTTCGTCCAATGAAAAATTGTAAAAAAAAGCTTTGTTAACCAAGCACTTCTGATAATACTTCTATCGAATCAATAGACTTAATTTGCTCATTATGAATCCGATAATACTTAATCAATCCTTGAAGCAATTCTGAACGTATTCGTTTGGAAGGCAATTCAATCTCTTCGGGTTGTTGATAATGCTTGATAATCTGTTGTAAATAAAATCCGGCTTCTTTTGATAAAAAAATAGCTGATTCAGAATCGATTATTTGAATTTGCGAATTTTCAATCGGGAAAACACAAAATTCGGCGAGGTAATTATCTTCCGGTGCAAAACCCAGCACTTGTGACAATTCATATAAGAATATCAAATGAATATCCGGACGCATCTGCTCGACCTCATCCAATTCGATAAGTTTATATTCCAAAAAATCGTATAACTGTTCATCACAAACAGCATCAAACATAAGTTTGTATATTAATTCATTATAGAACATGAATATACTGCTCTTGATGATATCAAAGGGAATGTTCCTGTAATGATAATAGGCACTTACTTCTTTAAAATAATATAGTTGATTGTTTTTCTTATACTCAAAATGAATATCCAATAACGATAACGGTGCAAATAAAGCATTAGGAAATTTACTCTTCTTGGAAAAACTATTTTGAATGAAAAATGAAATATTGCCGTATCTTTCGGTAAAAACTTTCACAATGAGACCATTATCCCCATATTTGACTCGGTGCAATACCAAGCCCTTCGTCTGAACCATCATCCCCGTTCTATTTGATAAACAATATTTTGGCTACATTTCTCTCTTTTCCCGTTTCATCTGAAGAGAAAACAAAATAGACTCCGGTTGCCGGCTTATTGCCATAAAAATCTTTTCCATCCCAATTCAATTGTCCTCCTTCAGCATATCCCTGCCATACTAACTGTCCTGCGGCATCGGCAATTTTACAAAACGAATTCTCCATTAAACCCGAAACAGCTATGATTCCCTGATAATCTTCCCGAACCGGATTAGGAAATACTAATACTTCATTGTATGTTT
>CAZWCI010000167.1:0-3471 GCA_964632815.1 uncultured Lentimicrobiaceae bacterium
ACGGCTTCCGGCCGCGGACTTGGAGCCGGAGACCGGCGGCGAAGCCGACACGCCCTAAAAATAAATATAATTTATAATGATTAATATAAAGAAAAGATTTTAATTTTATCTATCGAATCAGGGAGACGGTTCCTTTGTATATTCGTTCTTCGTTATTTCTGAAACGAACTTTGATTTTATATACATAAGTACCTATAGGAGCTTTGTCTCCGTTGGACAATTTACCGTC
Source organism: uncultured Lentimicrobiaceae bacterium (assembly GCA_964632815.1). Taxonomy (GTDB): domain Bacteria; phylum Bacteroidota; class Bacteroidia; order Bacteroidales; family WCHB1-69; genus DUOL01. The sequence continues at coordinate 230 of CAZWCI010000167.1, forward strand.
CCAATAGGTAGAAAAGTCTTTTGAATAATAGATAAGCTCTCCCCAACGAGAATAGAGCGCAATTTCGTACTCTTCAACACCACGTCCTTGTGGTTGGAAGAGTTCGTTTTTGCCATCAACATTGGGTGTGTAAGCACTTGGAATGAACAGATAATACTCATCTCCGGTAACCGAAACCGTATGGATGACACTATGCGAACAGCCGTTCACAGAAGTTACCGTAAGGGCAACAGAAAAAGTTCCGCCATAAGAATAGGTAAATGAGGGATTTTGAGAGGTAGAGGTATTCTGCGAGGATGAGTGTTCCCCAAAATTCCAGTGCCAAGAGGCGGCATCCGTAGATAGGTCGGTAAACTGAACCGTAGCATTTTCGATATTAACACTCCAATTGTCGGCCGTAAACTCTGCCACAGGGGAAGGATTTACCTGTACCGTAGCACTGCCGGTGCAGCCCTGCGGTGTGGAGACGACAACAGTGTAGGAGGAGGGATTCGCAGAACTGGGCGTAATGGTGGCTCCGGTATTTCCGTTAGACCAGAGATATGAAACTCCGGCTGGCGCATAGACGGTAGCCATCTCGCCTACACAAATCGGATTGGGAGAGATGGTTGGAGAAAGTGAATCTATCACAGTAACGGTAACCGTAGCGGTGGCGGTACAATTGCCGACGGCAGTAGTTCCGGTCACTGTATATACAGTCGTGGTTGTTGGTGCAACATCATATTGTGCGCCGGTAGCACCGGTATTCCATTGATAGGTAGCAGCTCCGGTTGCAAGGAGCGAAGCAGTATCTTCGATACACACAGTTACGGGAGCAACAGTCACATTGGGAAGCGGATTCACCACTAAACTGCAAGTGGTAGGAGTTCCATAGACAGAGCCATTGTACACCTCAACCGAATAGGTCCCGGCATGTTGCAAGGTTGTATTGGGAATCGTAACAGAAGGGGCTGTTGTAGATTGAGAAAATCCGTTGGGCCCTGACCAGCGATATGAAACAGCTCCCGTTGCAGGCGTTGCGTTGAGCACTGCATTCTGGCCTTCGCACACTTCATCGCCCTGCACCGGTGAGGTAATAGTACAATCTGTATTGGATGAAGAGCTGAGATCTCTCGAAAAACTGATAGTTCCGACACACCCTTCCCAGTTAGAAATCAGCATAATATACCACTGACCAACTTGTGCATTTCGAATATGCACCCATTCGGTAGGAGAAGGAGTAGCACTACAATCTACTAATTTTCCGGACGGAGAACTATACCAATCAGAAGTCCAAGACATGCCGTAGGTTGCACTCGAATAATTATTGTCCACATAAGTCGGGTGGTGACTAAAATATTGGGGACCATACATATAATACTCGTAATAATAGGTATTATAAGGAAGATTATCATATAGATAATTACTAAGGGAATATGGGTAAGAAGCACACATGTTTTGCATATCCTGATCTGTAAACGGACCCCAGCATGCATAATCGATGTCGCATCCGTTGCTGTGAGACATAAAAATATTGAGTGTGCCGTTGGTACTGATTTTCATTTTATACCATGCGGGATTTAGATCGCCTCCGTTGGCAAGGTCAAGACAACCGGTACTGGCGAGGTATTGTAATTCGGTAGCGTAGCCGGTGGTTCCCACATTATAACTAACCCCATACGGATTTAAATCCGTACAAAAGGGAGAGGCATTCATATTATTGCTATTGCAAAGAGAGGTAGATTGAGCGTTGGCAAAAAAAACGGTACTTCCAAGGAAATAGAGTGAGAGTAAAAAAGTATTGATTTTCATATATTTACCTATTATCGAGTGCAAAAATATAATTATTTGATGTATAAATGACATTTTTTTTTAAAAAAAGTTGTTTGTATAATAAAAAAAGTTGTATTTTTGCAGCCTCAAACCAACAATAGAGAGGTTCGGTAGTTCAGTTTGGTTAGAATACGTGCCTGTCACGCACGGGGTCGCGGGTTCGAGTCCCGTCCGGACCGCAAAAAAGGCTAATTCATAAAGAGTTAGCCTTTTTTCATTTAATAAATTTTAGATTTATTCGGGAATTAAGAAATTACGGTTTTTCTCCGGTCACAGTAATAGAATAGATTCCAACATTTCCGCTTTTATATTGATTATAAGTCTCTTGGGAAAGGTGATAATGAAGCACATCATCCGGAATTTGGATGGTCTTGGTACGTTCCACTTTCACATTAAGAAATCCTACTTTCGTAATTTCTGCCAAATAGTCTTCACGTTGAATGGCACTTGCAATACAGCCGGCATACATGGCAGCATTATCGGTAAAGGCTTTAGGGAAAACACCATTGATTACTACATCAGAAACACAGAAGTGGCCGCTCGGTTTTAGGAGACGATAAATTTCTTTAAAAATCTTATTTTTTTGAGGGAGCAGATTGAGGACACAATTGCTTACCACCACATCCGAAAAATTATCGGGCAGAGGGATTTCTTCAATATCTGCTTCAATAAAGCGAACATTATCAAATTTATTTTTTTCGGCATTTGTCTTGGCTCTTGCGACCATTTCAGGGGCAAAATCAACACCGATTATTTGGCCTTCGGGGCCGGTTTCAGCTCTTGCCACAAAACAGTCATTTCCGGCGCCAGAGCCAAGGTCGATTACCGTATCACCTTTTCTAATGCGTGCATATTGGGTCGGCAGGCCGCAACCTGCACCTAAATCCGCCTCAGGGACGTACCCATCCAACTGCTTATAATCATCACTCATAATCGTAAACGTTTTCACGGATGGATCCGTCGATTTGCTGCAGCAACAACTATCGGCATCTGTTTGGGTTGCCAACTTTCCGTAGCGTTGTTTCACCATCTCCTTCAATTCTTGTTCAGACATTTCTTTATTAGGTAGTTCCTTTTCAATCAGACGAATAAGCTCTTCTTTTTCCGGCACCTTTCCCATGGATACAACCTTTCCGTTAATTACCAATCCGGGCAATTGTATCACATTAAACCCAATTATTTTCAAAATATCTTCCTCTTTCGATAAATTTACTACAATTCCCATTTCTAAAATTGTTTCCTGAACTTTACTATAAAGCGTTTTACAATTAGGACACCCTGTTCCCAGAACTTTTATTTCTATCATAGCCGTTATTATTTATATTGTTCGCAAAAATACGAATAATATTTTAATATATTGTTATCCGGGAAAATTAAAAACCGGGAAAAACAATCAAAAGGACTTGATAATCAAGTAGCCGATTTTATTT
>CAZWCI010000168.1:0-3467 GCA_964632815.1 uncultured Lentimicrobiaceae bacterium
TGCGGACTTGGAACCGGACGCCGACGGCGTAGCCGGCACGCCCAAAAGAAAATTAAAAACTTTACTTAAAAAAGATCTTATGTGACCGAAATCCTACTCTTCCGTCACATTTAAATAATAGACCTCATTCATGCAGTATGGAGCATAAGACAATTTGGCTTTACGCAAACCGAGATCTCCGCAATCTTCGGCACGATTGATGTATTTATAGCCGGCGGCAATGTGGCGTACAAACTCGCGATTAATCATATTATAAGCGCCGTTATAGTTGCGATCCGCTTTTTCAAAAAGCACAAAATAGGTATCCTCATTTAACGGACAACCTAACGAAAACGCAACAATTTGATTTTCCACTCTCAAAAGGATTCCTTCCAATTCCAATTCGGTATAATACTGAAAACACTCCTGCAACGCTACATTTTCGATAATCAAGCGTGATCCGGCCGAAATTTCACGATTTTGATTCCATTTTTCGTCAAAAAGCATCACTTCAGGCAGGTTCTCTTGGGTTATTTTTTCTACTTGATACGGATAAGTCTTAAGAAAAGCATTGACATGATTGCGTTTTCGTTTGAGTTTATTTCCTTCTAAATTGGCCAAATCATCGGACAGATAGATATATTCAAACTCGGCCCGTGCCGGAATCAGTTCGTAAGTCAATCCTTCCTTTTTCAACGTTTCTGCCCAAGACAAAACCACTTCGGAAACTTGCTCACAAAATTGAAAAAGAGTAAATTTACCATTTCGTTCGTATGAATAGGCTCTAAGAATATCAAAAACGGCAAAAATATCTCCCTTTCCGACGGGATAGAGAAATTTTTCTCTCTGATCCACATTTACTTTGAGCAATAAAAAATCGTTGCAAATGGCGTACTCGAAATGAATTAAATCGCGATAAATAAATTGCACAACAAAAGAATAATTGAGCATATTACAATTTAATTCTTTCAGATAGGAATTGATAATCGGCTTATCTTCTAAAGTTATTTTCTTAAAGTGCAACATAAAAACAGTAATTTGAGTTTTTAAAAGTACAAAACAGTTTCAAAGATCGCGTATCAGTTCCCGCATTTAGAAAAACCGCAACTTGTACAAACGGCGCACCCTTCTTTAATCTCAAGCGTTTCTTGTCCGCAACTCGGACATTTCATCTCTTTCGGTTTTGTGCCGTCCTGAATAAACTTTTTAATGGCCCGAAGAATTCCGTTTCGCCATGAATTGATGGAAGCTTCGCTGAAATTGAGCCCGGCAACGATATTGCTTATACTTTCCAAAGGAATGTCATGGCGCAACAGGGCCGAAATCATTTTGGCATAATTCCAAAATTCGGGATTAAAGCAACGGGAAAGGCCTCTCATGATCACTTCATAGCCATCTTTATCGAAATATTGAAAATCGTACGATTTGGCACCGTCTTCGGCAATTACTTGGAGAATATTTCCTTTTTCGACCCACTTTGGAATAGGGAACCTATCCTCTTCCGTCTTGCCGGTAAAGATTTCGTAAGGTTTGCCATTGAGCAGTCCGACGAAAGCCACCCAATCTTCATTGTTATTTTTAAAGCGGATAACTTCGGCTTTCAGCTCTTTGGGGCGTTTCATAATCGGCTTGTTCTCCGGAACTTCGCTAGCAGACTTATCGGTTTGAAGTACGCCGTCGCGCGAGCCTTCACGATAAACGGTCAATCCCTTACAACCGGACTCCCACGCTTTGAGGTACAATGAATTGACTACCTCTTTGGTGGTGGTTGCCGGCAAATTAATGGTTACCGAAATGGAATGGTCCACCCATTTTTGGATACTCCCTTGCAGTTCCACCTTTTTTACATAGTCTGTATCTGCGGCGGTGGATTTGAAATAGGGCGATTGTTCGATAAGTTGATTTATTTCCTCTTCGGGAAGTTCTTTCAGCTGTTCTTTGTCGTATCCTTTGGTTTCCGCCCAATCGAAAAACTTAGGGTGAAAAACCCGGTATTCTTCGAAATAGTCGCCGGTGGAATCGCGAACAATTTTGCGAACATTGATATCGTTGGGGTTCACTTTCCGTCTTCGTTTATAAACCACATTAAAAGCGGGTTCGATGCCGGAAGTGGTTTGGGTACAAATACTCACGCTGCCGGTCGGGGCAATCGTCAGCAAAGCAATATTCCTTCTCCCGTAGCGAACCATATCTTCATATAATTTGGAATCTGCCTCTTTAAGACGCATGATAAACGGATTATTCAATTCGTTGATGGCACGATAAACGGGGAAAGCTCCGCGTTCACGGGCCATGGTAACCGACGAGCGATAGGCGGAAATGGCGAGTTGTTTATGCACTTCCGTAGAGAAAGCAATGGCGTGGTCTGAGCCGTATCGGATGTTGAGCGCTGCCAACATATCCCCTTCTGCGGTAATTCCCAAACCAGTTCTTCTTCCTTTGAGCGTTTGCGATTTAATTTTTCTCCATAAATCGAGTTCTACTCGCTTAACCTCTTCTTTTTCGGGGTCATGAATTACCTTTTCAATAATTTTGTCAATTTTTTCGATTTCAAGGTCAATCAAATCGTCCATGAGCCGTTGTGCATATTGCACGTGTTCTTTAAAGAGCGGCATGTCGAACATGGAATCATCGGTAAACGGATTTTTGACGTAGCTATAGAGGTTAAGGGCAATTAAGCGACAGCTATCATACGGACAAAGAGGAATTTCGCCACAGGGATTGGTAGAGACCGTCGTAAAACCTTCCTCTTTATAACAATCGGGAATTGCTTCGCGACTGATGGTATCCCAGAACAAAACTCCGGGCTCTGCGGATTTCCATGCATTATGAATAATTTTATTCCATAATTCGGCTGCATTAATCTCTTTTTGTATTTTCGGTTTTGAAGCATCAATAGGATATTGCTGTATGTAGGGCGTGCCGTTTTGCACACACTCCATAAACTGATTGTCGATTTTAACGGACACATTGGCTCCGGTTATTTTTCCGCGGGTCATTTTGGCATCGATAAAGCGTTCTGCGTCGGGATGTTTGATGGAGATTGTGAGCATCAGGGCCCCGCGTCTTCCGTCTTGAGCCACTTCGCGGGTCGTATTGGAATAGCGCTCCATAAAGGGAACCACCCCGGTAGAGGTACAGGCACAATTTTTCACCTGACTTCCGGCAGGGCGAATATGGGACAAATCATGTCCTACGCCACCGCGACGTTTCATCAGTTGCACCTGTTCTTCGTCCACCTTCATAATACCGCCGTAGGAATCTGAATCGTTACAACTGCCTATCACAAAACAATTGGAAAGCGATGCAATTTGATGATGATTCCCAATTCCGGCCATAGGACTGCCTTGCGGAACGATATACTTAAAATCGCGCAACAGAGAATAAATGAGTTCAGCGCTCATAGGATTTGGATATTTACTTTCCATACGGGCAAACTCGCGTGCCAAACGCCAATGCATCTCATCGGGAGTTCTTTCCACCAATTC
>CAZWCI010000169.1:0-3418 GCA_964632815.1 uncultured Lentimicrobiaceae bacterium
AAATAGGAAAGATTGGATATATTTACGACCAATCCGACCGGAATATTTTGTTCCAAAAGCTCATCCAAGGTTTTCATAGCTCTTTTCTTCGAAAGAAAATAACGATGATACAACTTGATTCCTAACACTTTGGATAAATTCTTGAAAATAGAAACGGGCGATGGACGCGTCATAGTTAATCGGAATCCTTCCATGCTCATAAAAGGAACATGGGTAAAAGCAATTCCACTTCCAATCCCGAAAATCAAGGGTTCACTCAATTCGTAGTGATGATATTTGAATATATTATGAATAGCTCCATTTTCACAATGTATGGCCTGTTCATGAGGGAAGTCAATCATAAGTTCTTTTTTTTTGAGGGTGCAAAAATAATAGAAACTTCGTAATTTTTTGTTCCTTTTATAAAATATTATATCATAATATTTTAGCAGTTCTTATTTTTCAATTGAATAAAATATTAATAGTGAAAAGGATGTAACGTATAAAAAAAGTTTATTTTTGCATCTAAAATAAAGATTTTAATGCGTAAAATTACCTCTGTTGAAGACCTTATCCCGCAGCGCCCTCCGTTTGTTTTTATTGACAAAGTGAGTGAGGTTTCCAAAGATTCGATGCATTGTATTTTTGAGGTGAAAGAGGGGGGGGTATTTTGTGAAAAAGGATTTTTGCGGGAAGCCGGCATTATGGAACATATTGCCCAAAGTGCTGCTGCCCATATCGGTTATTTCAGCACCGAAGAGACGCGTGTTGGTGTTATCGGTTCCGTAAAAGATTTTTCTGTTTTTTGTCTTCCAAGGGTTGGAGAGTTGCTTCATACTCATATTCAAATATTGAACGAAGTGTTTGATATTACGCTATTACGAGCCGAAGTTATGTGTAGAGGTCGGGTAATTGCAACTTGCGAAATGAAGGTGGCGATTCCTGCCCAACAATAATTATATTAATTACCTTAAAAGAGATAGCCGAATGACTTCAGCAAACATTCCATCGAAAAATATTCTTCAAGCTAAAAAAAGAGTGGAATTGAGATTTAATGAAGTGGATAGTATGGGATTGGTATGGCATGGGCATTATGCCAAATTTTTTGAGGATGCCCGCGAAGAGTTCGGGAAGAAATTTGGTTTGGGTTACTTGGATATTTATGATTCCGGTTTTTATGCTCCGTTGGTAGATCTTCAATTTCAATATAAAAAACCACTCAATTACCGAAATAAATACATCGATGTTGTTATTACTTTTCGAGATACAGAAGCTGCAAAGATTATTTTTGATTATCAAATTTTTACGATGGAGGGACAATTGGCTACAGTTGGCACCTCTACCCAGGTTTTTGTGAATATGAATTATGAATTGATGCTGCAGAATCCGCCGTTTTTTATGCAGTGGAAAGATAAAAATTTATTGAGATAATGGACAGAACTTTTCTTGTTGCCGATAATATTATTACCTCCCTTGGCTTTGATACATCATCCAATTATCAATCCATGTTAGAGGGAAAAATAGGTATTAAGGAGTATTGCAATGAGTTCAACGGAGATATTCCCTATTATGCCTCTATGGTAGATGATGTGCACTTGGCTAAGGAAGCAGCCACCTTGAAACATACGGAATCTCTGACTCGATTTGAAAAATTGGTATTGCTTTCGATTTCCAAGGCCGCAGCATCATGCACTATCGATTTGGCTTCCCCGGAGACTCTTTTTATCTTATCTTCCACGAAAGGAAATGTTGAGTTATTGGATCCGGCTCATAACGGAAAATATGCCGATGACCGATTGTATTTATGGAAAACTGCGCAATTGGCAGCGAACTATTTTGGGAACCCCAATTCGCCGCTAGTCATTTCTCATGCCTGTATTTCGGGAGTTACGGCATTGATTACAGCAAAACGCTACATTAGAAGCGGTTTTTATAAGCATGTGGTGGTTTGTGGGGCAGATGTACTTTCACGTTTTATTGTTACCGGGTTTCATTCACTGAAAGCAGTATCACCGACCTATTGTGCTCCGTATGATGCCGCACATGAAGGTTTAAATCTGGGAGAGGGGGCCGCAACCCTTATTTTGTCCTCGGAGCCCAAAAGTTCCAAAGAGTGCATTGAAATTACGCATGGTGCCGTGACAAATGATGCCAACCATATCTCTGGTCCTTCGCGGACAGGGGAAGGTTTGTTCCTCGCCATTCAATCGGTATTGCAAGGAAGAGCGTCGCAAGAGTTTGCCTTTGTGAATACGCACGGAACAGCGACCGTTTTTAATGATGATATGGAAGCTATTGCGTTGACACGTGCGGGGCTTTCGCAACTTCCGGTAAGTAGTCTTAAAGGATATATCGGTCATACGATGGGAGCCGCAGGGGTGATAGAGTCGGTCATTACGGCGGAGTCATTGCTGCAAAGAAAAGTGCCTAAAACGGCTGGGTTTTCGCTCTTAGGAACCCCGGAACCCATTCAGGTGATTCAGGAAAATTTTGTGTCGGAGCAAGCGCGAGCCATTAAGACCGCCTCCGGCTTCGGAGGATGTAATGCCGCAATTGTTTTGGAAAGAGTGCCGAATCCAAGTAATTAATGATGAAGATATTGGAATATGGAAAATAAAATTACAGCCTATTGCCGTATCCGGAAAGGAACAGTCTCTTGTAACGGTAGTTTAATTTATACCAATACCGAAGAGCAAGATTATGTTCAATTTCTGAACCAAACCTATCGTTTCTTGAAACCTGAGTATCCTAAGTTTTTTAAAATGGATCCGCTTTCCAAGTTGGCTTTTTTAGCTATCCATTTGCTCCTACGGGATCGTGTTTTTGGCTCGGAATCGCATTTGGATACTGCGGTTATCCTCAATAATTCAGCGGCCTCTGTAGCCGTAGACCGTCAATACCAACGCTCTACGGAAGATTTCCCGGCTCCTTCTCTTTTTGTGTATACGTTGCCTAATGTGATGGTGGGTGAAATCTGCATTCGGTATAAGATTTTTGGCGAAAACATCGTTTTTGTTACCGAAAAATTTGCTCTGCAGCAATTAGAGAAAATGATTCATGCAATTGATTTGGAAGGGAATACAAGTCGTTATATTACCGGATATGTGGATGAAGACGGTTGTGAAGGAGATGCTTTCATTCTGTTGGTGGAAAAAAATACGGAGGGATTGCCGTTTACGGTTGAAACCCTTAAAAGTCTTTATATTTAATTTATTACTGTCCGGTAAAAAATAAAAACAGAGAAAAATCAACCCAAAGTGCTTGATAATCAAGTACACGATTTTGTTTTTCAAAAAGTAAGTCCCCTAATCAAAAAGAGTTAGCTCTGCCACGAAGCACGCGCGCAGGCCCGGCAAAAAGCAGAGGCGGCGGTGCTGTGAATGACAAACAGCTTAGCGGTTCTTGCAAAACCGCTTGTCGTTTCCTTGTTTTGTTAGAA
>CAZWCI010000170.1:0-1775 GCA_964632815.1 uncultured Lentimicrobiaceae bacterium
TCCGGTGTCGTAAACAAACATGTGGACATAGCCCCAAATGGTTTGTAAAGTCATGTATTGATGAACCCCTTCCGCTTTAGCTCGTTCAACGGCCGGATACATTTCTTTGTTGATGTGCCCAAGGCCGGTGCCGACCCAAACGACTCCTTTGTATCCGTTATCAATAATAGAGTGGAGCATATCCGGTTTCATTCCGGGATAATAGTACAGCATGGCAACGCGATCATCAAAAGTTGGAATAATCGTTACATTGCGGTCTTTCCGTCTCTGATGATAATCAGGTTTAATGGGTTCTACTCCTTGTCGGGTCACTTTAGCAACCGGAGTATCGCCAATGGTACGGAAGGTTGATCGGTAAGAGGAGTGCATCTTTCGAACGCGGGTGCCTTTATGCAAAAAACCATACTCGTCTGAGGTCGGGCCAAACATACAGACCAAAACTTCTGCAATATTGCCGTGTCCGGCGGCTGTCATGGCATGCATCAGGTTGAGTGCCGCATCCGAGCTCGGACGGTCGGAGGAGCGTTGTGAGCCTACCAATACGACCGGTACGGGAAGATTTTGACACATGAAAGTCAGTGCGGCTCCGGTGTGATGTAGTGTATCGGTGCCGTGTCCAATAACAATCCCGTCAACTCCTTTTTCAATCTCTTCGCCAATTTTTTTGGCAAGCGCTACGTATTGTTTGGGTCCCATATTTTCAGAGAAAACGGCAAAAATCTTTTCGGTGTCTAAATTGCATATATCTGCCAACTCGGGAACAGCACCATACAATTCCCCGGGTGAAAAAGCCGGAATGACGGCTCCTGTTCTATAATCCAAACGTGACGCAATAGTTCCCCCTGTGCCCAAGAGTTTTACATGTGGCAACCCTTGGGTGTACGGAAATTCCTTCTCCGGAATTTTATAGTTGGCTTTTTTGTATCCTGTCTCTTTCATGCTGAGCACGGTGTCGGTATCAATACCAATATTATATCCGGTTACGATTTTCATGACAATATGCCGATCGTCATCGTTTTCGGAGCGGGGTAGGATGGTGCCGGAAAAATGTCCCCGACTGGTTTCTACTTCTGCGGTTCCCCATACGCGTACACTGTATTTTTTTAAAAGTGCTAAAGCTTCTCCCTTGTATCCTTGAAATATATCTTCGTTCATTGTTTCTTTTTTGTTAATGGGCCAATGGAAAGTCTCATCAACCCTCATTTTTCAATTCTTCTTTATTCTTTAGTAATATTTTTGGCAAGTTCTTCCAAACAAATGTTGCCTTCACTAATGTTTCTGAGCTGTCCCATGATGCTGTTTACTTTGTCCGGCTTGATACTATTTTTTCTGACAGGGAAGAATTTATCTTCTAAAAAATTTACTCTACCAAGGATTTCCTCTTTGCTGACTCTTTTGAACTTGAGTACGGTTAATATGGATTCAAAATCCATATTCGGATGCAGAAATAGCTCATTGAGCATTTTCGGGGCAATGGCAAAATCAATTTTTTCTTTGAGAAGAAATGCAAAAAGATCATAGATTCTTTGAAGATCAAAATTAATCGCTTTGTATTGTCCGTGAAGATATTTCAACTTTTGTCCGAAAAATACGCCTACCCATTTGGGAGATAAGGATAGTTCATTTACTATTTTGGAGATGAGCGGATAGTAGTTGTGGGTAAACAAATAAGAATAACAATCTTCGGGAACTTGCCACTCTTTCAGTTGTAAATAACGGGTGTGTACCTCTTCGGGCACATTTTGTCTTATTTCATCAATCCATGAAGTGGTAAT
>CAZWCI010000170.1:1875-3405 GCA_964632815.1 uncultured Lentimicrobiaceae bacterium
GAACCATCTAAGTATTGTTTACGCGTGATATGGACTTCCCCCACAATATTCATTTTGGACGCCAATGCAATCTCTATGGCTATTTGCAGTGCTTCACGATCTACATGAAATGGAGGCGTATCATCAATTTCATAAGTGCAAGCGGTACGATGTGCAATCCGATACACAATCTCTTTCTTGGTTTTAAATTCCATCAATGCTGTACCGTCATATTCTCCAAGTTCCGACAGGGTGGGGCGCATGTGACGAATAATCTCTGCATTATACTCATCCGGTTTTTGGAAATGCCCGGCCGGACAACGACAAAACAACTTGCTCTTCGTCTGCAACTGTTGGTGTACTTCCAACCCCGACATGAAGCCAATACGATCATAATCTGATTGGCGGGCATTCGGTCGGTCTATATATCCTATCTGTTTGCGGGTGAGCTCAAAATTCTTTCTTGGATGTAAATTTTTCACGGTCTTTATATTAAGTTTTAGCTTTTTTTAAGCCGCAAAGGTACATGATTTTTTTATTAATATAAAAATTTTATTTTCCTTTTTTTGTTTTTTTGAGTTTATATATCAGGGCGTGTCGGCTTCGCCGTCGGCGCCCGGCTACAAGTCCGCAGCCGGCAGCCGTGTGGTCGCAAAGCTGCAAAAAGAGCTTCCTCTGGTCGCTTTTTTGCAGCAGCGTCCACATCGGCTTCCGTCCTTGCGGGCTTTCCGCCTAAGCGCCTCACGCTGGGGTATTTTGAAAGTGATATCAGAAAATCATTAGATAATCAATTGCAAGATCTTAAATTTGAATAATATTTTTATGGTTGTCCGGTAAAACTTGGCATATAGCTCCAAATGCAGGTTGAAGTTATCAACAATTGTCAAAGCCGATAAAAAGTGCATTATTTTTGTCTTGCAGACTAAAGCATAGCAGAGCAATGCAGAGGAGTAACTCTGTGAGGAATAAACCCAACTATTAATGCGGCTTTCAGACAAATTACAGCCCGCAAAATGAAATATAGGACAAATTAAAAGGAGTACAAATTCGTGCATTCGTGGCAATAACAATAGTCCTATAAAAAGAAGAATTAATAAAAGCCACGAATGCACGAATAAAAAATAATTAGTGCATTCGTGGCAAAAATAAAACATTCGTGGCAAAAAAAACAACTACATGGAAAGAATCATTTTAAAAGAAGAAAGTTATCAGATAATAGGTAAATGTCTGGAAGTACACAACACTCTTGGTGCGGGATTTCTCGAAATTGTTTATAAAGACGCATTGGAATTAGAATTTCAAAAAGCGAATATCCCTTACGAAAGAGAAAAAATGTACGATGTAAATTACAAAGGCATTATACTCCCACATAAATTTTTTGCTGATTTTGTTGTTTTCGATCGAATAATTCTTGAGGTTAAAGGAGTATCTGGTATTTCTAATGAGTTTGTTGCCCAAGCTTTAAATTACCTCAAAGTGTCATCTAATCAGTTGGCATTAATAACCTGAGTTCGATTTATAAACTTCTGTATATCAACAAAATAAATAGTT
>CAZWCI010000171.1:0-3404 GCA_964632815.1 uncultured Lentimicrobiaceae bacterium
GAAGGAGCTGAATTATTCGATGACGCACAAAGTGTAATTCAATCAGCAAGTATTGTATTAAAAACATTTAATTTTACTTGTGAAGAACTCTCCTTAATAAAAGAAGGGCAAACCCTTATTTCTTGTGTAGATTTCAATAAAATGACAACCTCTGATGCGGAAATGATGATAAAAGCAAAGGTTAATTCTTTGGCTTTCAATCTTATTACAGATAGAGAAGGACATCTTATTCTCGAAAATATGCAAAAAAATATTTTGGGAGAAAAAGCACGCCAAATTTCATTTGCAGAATTCCTTTTACCCATTCTGATTGTCCTGATGTTTAATCGTATTCGCTTCGCCGTTCAAACAAATCCTGCTATTCTTCAAAGTATTTATTGCTACAATGGAATTCTTACCTATCGAGAATTTGCAGAAAAGCATCACTTAAAATGGCAAGATATCCTTATGCTCTGCTGGAATTGGAATTAAATTATTGTAACGCTAAAATCGCTTCTTTAATTCTTTTTACTGCTTCTTTTAGTTTATCTTCGGAAGTTGCATAAGATAATCTAATGCAATTATCATCCCCAAAAGCGATACCTTGTACTAAAGCAACATTGGCATCATACAACAAATACATACAAAGATCGGTTGAGTTCTCAATAATAGTTTTTTTGTATGTTTTGGCAAAAAGAGTATCCTTCGCAACGTGTTTTCCAAATAAAGAAGAAACTTCGGGAAAGAAATAAAATGCACCTTGAGGCATCCGTAATTTGAATCCCGGAATCTCTTTTAATAATTCATACATCATATCTCTTCTCTGTTGAAAAATATTACGCATATTAATAATATCTTTCGATTGCTGTGGATCCATTTCCATAGCTTTGATCACGGCACGTTGGGCAATAGAACAAGTAGCAGAAGTAACTTGCCCCTGTAATTTATTACAAGCTTGAGCAATATATAAAGGGGCTCCGATAAATCCGATACGCCAACCGGTCATGGCAAAGCCTTTAGCTACTCCGTTTACCGTTACAACTTGTTCTTTGATAAAATCAAATTGTGCCATACTCTCATGCTTTCCGTGAAAATTGATATGTTCATAGATTTCATCTGCCATGATGATAACTTGCGGATGTTCTTTGACTACCTCTGCAATGGCTTTCAACTCTTCTTTGGTATACAACATTCCCGTAGGATTCGAAGGACTGCTGAACATAATCAATTTGGTCTTGGGGGTAATAGCATCCCTTAACTCTTGAGGAGAAACTTTGAACTCATTTTCAATTTTAGTAGGGATGTACACAATATTTCCTTCGGCAACTTTCACAATTTCTTTGTAGGAAACCCAATAAGGAGCAGGAATAATTACCTCATCTCCGGGATTTACCAAACTCATAACTACCTGAAAGATGGATTGCTTGGCTCCGGTTGATACGATAATTTGTTCGGGAGTATAATCCAAATTATTGTCACGTTTAAACTTAAGACTAATGGCTTTTCTTAATTCCGGATATCCCGGTACCGGAGGATAATGCGTCCAATTTTCATCAATCGCCTGCTTGGCAAAATCTTTAATTTCTTCGGGCGTATTGAAATCCGGCTCGCCAATACTCAAACTGATGACATCTTTTCCTGTCTCTCTTAGTTCGCGCGCAATTCGTGTCATGGCCAAAGTTTCAGACTCAGCCATGGTTAAAACTCGGTATGCTAATGTTTCCATATTATATTTTTTGTTGTTTATTTTTCTCTATTGCTGCTGCAAATTTACACGTTTTTTTATTCAAATTTCAAATATCTTTTTTTATTATTCTATTATTTTTTAATGATTTGTTTTTATGATAAGTTTATAGAAATTTTATTGAAATATGCAGTAAATAGCACTTTTCCTTTATTCAAAAAAATCTTGTAACTTTGCATCCTAATTTACAACTGCTCTATGAGTTTTGATGAGATTTTGATGAAAGCGAAAAAATATTGCGCCTACCAAGAGCGTTCGTCGTCTGATGTTGTCCGTAAGTTATCTTCTTTAAAACTCTCTTCCGAACAACTCAATAAGATTCTTTTGCAACTAAAAAATGAAGATTTTATCAACGAAGAACGTTATGTACATCTCTTTGTTCGGGGAAAACTCTACGATAAAAAATGGGGGCCGAGGAAAATTCAAAACCATCTGCTACTAAAAGGAATTTCTAAAGAATTGATTCAAAAAGAATTATCACAATTAGAACCTAATATCGTACTCGACCAATTAGATAAAGTGATCTCAAAATGGCAACAATTAAACGGAAATCCAAAGATGAACTTACCCAAACTCTATCGATTTTTATTATCAAAAGGGTATGACTATGAATCAATTAATAACAAATTAGAACAATATAAATAAAAACAAATATATGATTACAAGTGATCAAATTAAGGATGTAGCAAAGAGACTCAGTGAGCTAAGGAGGTTTCTTTGACATTGATAAGAAAAATGAAGAAATAACTCGTAAAGAAGAAATTACCCACGCTGATAATTTTTGGAATGATCCGAAAGAAGCTGAAAAACTTTTGAAAGAGATTCGCGCTGTAAAATCATGGGTGCAGGATTATGACAAAGCAGCGGCCATATTCGAAGATCTTACCGTAATATTTGAGTTTTTTTCAGAAGGCGACGCTACAGAACAAGAAGTAGATGAAGCTTTCCA
The DNA here is from genome assembly GCA_964632815.1 of uncultured Lentimicrobiaceae bacterium. GTDB lineage: Bacteria > Bacteroidota > Bacteroidia > Bacteroidales > WCHB1-69 > DUOL01. The sequence continues at coordinate 2,673 of CAZWCI010000171.1, forward strand.
AAAAACAATGAAAGCCATTGATAAACTCGAGTTTAAGAACATGATGAGGAATGAGGAGGATGCCCTGAGTGTCGTCCTGACCATCAATTCCGGCGCCGGTGGTACCGAAAGTTGCGATTGGGCTGAAATGCTCCTCCGTATGTACATCCGGTGGGGAGAACGTAATAAATTCGCTATCAAACTGCTCGACCAACAAGAAGGAGATGTGGCAGGCATTAAATCCGCAACCATTGAACTTGATGGGCCATACGGCTACGGATATCTGAAAAGCGAAAACGGCGTTCACCGATTAGTGAGACTTTCTCCCTTTGACTCCGCCAACCGCCGACACACTTCTTTTGCTTCAGTGTATGCATATCCTATTATTAATGAAGATATCGTGATTGATGTGAATCCTGCCGATATCTCATGGGATACCTACCGATCCAGCGGCCCGGGAGGACAAAATGTGAATAAGGTCGAAACCGCCGTCCGCTTGCACCACGCCCCCTCCGGAATTGTGGTGGAATGCCAGGAAACACGTTCCCAACTGCAAAACAGGGAAAAAGCAATGCAAATGCTAAAATCTCAACTCTACCAAATTGAAATGGAGAAAAAACGTGAGAAAATCTCAGAAATAGAAAATTCTAAAAAGAAAATCGAATGGGGCTCTCAAATTAGAAATTATGTAATGCATCCCTATAAAATGGTGAAAGACGTGAGAACTCAATTTGAAACCTCTAATGTTAATGC
>CAZWCI010000172.1:0-3282 GCA_964632815.1 uncultured Lentimicrobiaceae bacterium
ATAAAACTAATTATCTTGTTCAACTATGCCATACTTTTTCATACACATCACCTATCTTTGTCTCGATTAAAAAAAAGAATCATGGCTAATGATATTATAAAAAGATACATCTGGTTGGTGGATACGCTCTACCTAAGCGGAACGGAGGGACTTACCTATAAGCAGATTTCGGAAAAATGGCAAAAAAATGACCATCTTTCCAATGGCAAGGAATATTCGTGGCGTACTTTTATGAACCATCGCAACGAAATTCGCGAAAATTTCGGGGTGGATATTGCTTGTGATAAGAGCTTTAACACTTACTTCATCGCGAACCCAAACGAAATTAAGAATGCAAGTGGCTTTAAACGCTGGATGTTGGACACAATGTCTCTCAACAACCGAATTAGCGAAAGTGTACAACTCAAAGAGCGAATTATCCTTGAAGAGAACCCGTCGGGGCAAGAATATCTCTCCACCATTTTAGAGGCGATGTGCGATAATAAGATGATTACTTTTGACTATAAACCTTTTTGGGGCGAAGAGGAACGGGTATCAAATCTTTTTCATGTAGAACCTTATGCATTGAAGGTTTTTAAACGCCGCTGGTATCTGCTGGCTAAGTACGGAGAAAGTCCTTTGAAAATATATGCACTGGATCGTTTCGTCAACATTGACATTGAGTTCGAGAGTTTTGAGATGCCGAAGGAATTCAGTGCCGAAGGATTTTTCAATTCCTATTTCGGTGTTATCATCAGCGATGAAGCGCCACAGACCGTTACTCTGAAAACGGATGCTTTTCAAGCCAAATATATACGCTCACTGCCGCTGCACCATTCGCAAAAAGAGTTGGAAAGCACTGATGAGTATTCTCTATTTTCCTATTTCATCCACACAACGTTTGATTTCATACAAGAACTTCTCTCCTTGGGTGAGACAATTGAAGTACTAGAACCTAAGGAATTGCGGAAAGAGATGGCCCGATTGGGAAAAGCCATTAAAATGAAGAATTCAAACTAATGGAATTGGGTAACTATCTTTTTAACTGCCTCAATAGTCTGCTGCTCAATAAGACTAAAATATTCGCCAAGAGCCATTGATTGATGCTGTTTGGCCAATTCGGAATGATCAAACACAATGGCATCGGTGGTATATTTACGAACGCCTTCGAGTGCCGTGTTGGCACGTTCCCTTCTGACAAATCCTTCAAAATCAAAAGGTAACTGGAGAATGGCTGTAATATGTTCATAGCCGGCCCCTTGTGCCAGTCGGGCAGCTTCGACAACAAATTTACTGCCGTAAATACCGCCCAATCCGGCAATGAGGATAATGACTTTTGGGGCCTCCTTAATTCTAAAAATTCTGTAAAAAAGCCCGATAATGCGATTGTTTAACGTTTTGTGGGTTAATCGTTTTTGAAAGACCTTGCGGAAAGATTCATCATCGGCGGTAAGCACACAATCGGCATCATCAATCTCTTTAGGATGCATGAAGCTGGTGACGACAACTCTATCAATTCCTTTTTGAGTAATCTGTTCGCCCATCCTGTAGGCGGTCTCTCCAAACGTAAAAACAAAAATCGGGTTTTTTAACATAAAATAGTCGGGTTAATCAAATTGTGAAGAAATAAAAAATGTGTTAATAAGATGTACTAATCCAACTTCTCGTAATGAAAATGGGATTTGTTACAACCGGCTTTTTTATAATCGAACCCATATCTGTCCATATACATATCAATAATCTCCTTGGCTCCATTATTAAACGGGTCAGAGGAGTGGTTGCTTAGGGTAACAATAATTTCCATTTCAGGAGTTAAGACGGTATTGTTCACCCGTCTTATGCTTTTTGGTGTGATTCGATAAACTTTACTCATAATTGTTATAAATTTAAATTAATGGCCTACTCTAAAAATTGTTTGCCGTTTTCGGCCGTATCGGCGTAATGATTATACTACAAAAATAATTTGCGGATATGCCAAAACAATTCATAAGCTATTGATTAATTCTGACATTTTTTGTCGGAGAAATATACCAATACCTCTGTCCACTGCTTCTATGGCAAATTCGGAAACGGTTGTCGGTAGTAGCTCCGAATTCAGGCGATGTAAAAGATTTGGAAAGCATTTGGAATCGCCTGTTATCATAATTTTTCCCAATTTATTTTCAGGTTTAGACCATTCAGAGATTTCATTAAAAACTTTTTCAAATACATCTTTAGATGTTTTAATAGTAAAATTTTTCAATTCCGCCAAATCCACAATAACGGTCATTTGAAGTCCTTGAAGCAGATCCGTTCCGGTAATTTCAAGAGAGTTCAGGTCCCTTGAGCCGTTATTGGCATTATCATTCAGTAACTTTGCTAACATTGTGAGGGATTGATCATCCACATTAATTGCGTATTTATTTTTTAAAAAGGAAGAGAATCCAATTTGGGGGAACACCGTATTTTTTTCTATTCGAAAACACGATTCATTTGGAAAGGAGTTGTTTGAATTGTCCCGATCCACATAAGAGAAGCGACATACATGAAGATTAAATTTTCCGAAATGGACCAAAAGTGTAGAATCTTGATCCGAAGACACCAATCCAGAGCCCATCGCGGCCAATATAGGTTCTTCTACAAAAAAGTAATTCCGTACATTCATCTTCTCAGCATAATTTTTAAGCATATTCTTTTCTTCCTTTGTTACATCTTCACAAATCGCGACCGCCATAAAAACGGTCTCCGGATGGGAGAAAGTCAACCCACCATCAGATAGAATGGCTATTTTGGGTTCTGTGTGGGGAAATGGCTCCGCAAATGCAAAAGCGATTTTAAAATCAGAAATTTGTCTCATAGGTAAATATTTTTATACGAACAAAATTAAAGTGCGATTATGAAAAGGTATGGCATAGTGGTTTTTTTGGCGGATTTTTTTTGAAAATTGTGGGGAAATAGCTATCAGTTGCAAATATTAGAGCTCTTTCGGAAAATAAAGAAGATTCTATCGCGAAAAGACCATTTGTAAGCGGTAGCAACGCAAATGTAACTCAAAGTAAAATATCCGATTATTTAGCACTAAGACGCACAGACTTTGCCATCCCGCGCGTGAGGCGGTAGGTGGAAAGCCCGTAAAGACGGGAGGCGATGTGCCGCTGCCACAAAAAAGCGACCGGAGGAAGCTCTTTTTGGGGCTTTGCGGGCACACGACTACCGGCTGCGGACTTGGAACCGGACGCCGACGGCGTAGCCGGCACGCCCAAAATATACGTACTTTTGTCTTGATACAAAAGTACCAAAAAATCAAGGCAAAAAGAATGCCGC
>CAZWCI010000173.1:0-3228 GCA_964632815.1 uncultured Lentimicrobiaceae bacterium
GGAAATACCGGTGTAGCCAATTTACTTATCCGCTTTGGCGCAAATCCTCATAAAATGATTCTTATGGATAGCAAAGGCTCGCTTCACAGCCAACGTAAAGACTATCAAGAAAAGCCTGATTTTTACCGCCAATGGGATTTATGCAAAAAAACAAATCCCCAACAACTTTTATCGCATGAAGAAATTTTTACTGATGCGGATGTTCTGATTGCCCTTTCAAAACCCGGACCTGATACCATAAAGAAAGAATGGATACAAATGATGGCCCCCCGGGCCATTGTCTTTGCATGTGCCAATCCGAATCCTGAGATTTTCCCTTCTGAAGCAATGGAAGCTGGAGCCGCAATTGTTGCAACCGGTCGCGGAGACTTCCCCAACCAAATCAATAATTCGATTTGCTTCCCCGGCATGCTTAAAGGAACACTTGCATGCGGCGCAAAACAAATTTCCGATTCTATGATGTGTCGTGCGGCACAATCCATTGCCGATTTTGTGCCTGAAAGTAAATTATCCGCTCATAAAATTATTCCGGATATGTTTACCCAAGGTCTCTATTCGAAAATCGCAACAGATGTTGCCATGCAAGCCATTGAAGACGGGAACAATCGATTTAACAAGGATTTAATAGAAATAAAAAACGAAATTGACCACGATATTCAACAAGCTCAGCTCATTTTAAAACTATTGGAAGATAATTCTTTAATACAACAAATTCCCGAAAAGATGATTTTGGAAACGATAAACGAATGTTTGCTAAATTTCTAAGAAATTATCTATAAATATCTCATTTTAAATAATATATAAAAAATCAAGTCTTCATGTTATATTCTTGATTTTTCTTAAAAAATGATGTACCTTTGCACATTTATAAAAAAGGATGAAATTAAACGCATATAACTTCTTATTATCATTTTTTTTAATTTTGACAATATCTTCGTGTCAAAAAGAAATTGAGGTAGCGTTACCTGATTACGACAAAAAATTGGTTGTTGAAGGATATATCGAAAATGGCAAGTTCGCAAATGTCACTCTTACCCGTAGTATTTCCTATTTTTCTACACTCACGATTGATACATTTCTTCAAAAAATTTTAATTCGTGATGCCTCTGTATGCGTTAGATCCAGTAAAGGCGAAATGGAATATCTTACTTTTCAATTTTCGCCGGATTCTCCTATGGGATTCGCTTATGTAGGAGATTCTATAATGGGAGAATTGGGGACCTCCTACTCATTGGAAATAAAATGGAATGGCAATATTTACACTTCTCAAACTTCTATATTACAACCTTTTGAAATTGATTCTGTTTGGTTTGCTCCACAAAATGAAGGAACGGATAGTGCTGCTACCATCAGAATTCTTATAACGGATGACGGAAGCTTAAAAAATTACTACCAATTTTTTGTAAAAGTAAGAGGGAGAAAACTTCAAGATCGTTTTTGGGTAACTTCCCTGCCTGTTGCATTGGATGATGCTTCTTTCAATGGACAAACGTTTAATTTTGAAATTTTCCGTGCCAATCCTTCAAACTTACTGATGAGCTCCATGACTGAACAAGAACGAAGAGAATACTATCGGATGTCTTTTAGGCCCGGAGATACCGTTTTCTTTAAATATGCATCTATTGACTTTCCAAGTTATCAGTTTTGGTCCTCCGCCGGATCCGATATTGCCTTCGGTCAAAATCCGTTTATGAGCCCTACCCCGGTTATTTCGAACATTAAAGGAAAAAATGTCTTAGGTGTTTGGTGTGGCTATGCTGCAACCATCGATACGCTGTTTTATTAATATAACATAATGAATAACTGAATTTTATGAGAATTATTAGTGGAAAAAATAAAGGACGAAAAATTACTGCCCCAACCAATCTTCCTGTGCGTCCTACTACAGATCTGGGAAAAGAAAGTCTATTTAATATCATAAATAACTACTTCTTTTTTGATCGCGTCACTGTATTAGACCTCTTTGCCGGAACGGGAAACATTACCTACGAATTTGCCTCCCGCGGAGCTCTTTCCATTCTGGCTGTCGACAACCATCAAGCTTGTGTGGATTTTATCAAAAAAACTGCGGCAGAACTGAATTTTAGCTCCATTAATGTGTTAAAAGCGGATGCTTTTGATTTTACAAAAAATTGTCGCCAACAATTTGATATTATTTTTGCAGATCCGCCATACAATCTTGAAGGGATTGAACAAATTGCCACCTCTGTATTTGAAAATAAATTATTAAAAAATGATGGGTGGCTCATATTTGAACACTCTAAACATAACAACTTTTCAAATCATCCAAACTTTTACGAACATCGTAAATACGGAAAGTTAAATTTTTCGATATTGGTAAATTTCAGTGAAAATAAATCTGAAAAAGCATAATATTCAACCTTAATATTTCGGTGTACTATGACAAAAATTTATACCAAAACAGGTGATCACGGCAAAACCTCCTTATCCGGAGGCACCCGACTTTCCAAAAATGCCCCCGAAGTGAATGCTTACGGCACTTTGGACGAATTGAATGCAACAATAGGTCTTTCCATTGCAGAAATGGAGTTGAATCCGGACAGAAACTATCCTCATGCACGCTTGCTTTGCGAGCTACAGGAAGAGCTTTTTGTAATTGAGGGCATTGTTGCCACGGAGCCGGAAAATTGGGACATTCCAAAATTGAAAATAATCTCTGAGGAATATATTGGTCGTTTGGAAAAAGAAATTGACAATATTCAGCAAGAGCTTCCCGCAGGTTTTTCTTTTATTATGCCAAGGGGCTCTCGTCTAATTGCCCTACTTCATCTCAATCGTACTGTTTGCCGCCGTGCAGAACGAATAGTTACGGAATTAATACCTAAAAATGAAAATTATTTGAACGTTCTTCAATACTTAAACAGATTGGCGGATTTTTTCTTTATTTTAAGTCGTTTTATTCATCAATACGATCAAATTCCTGAAAGCAATTGGAAATCAATTGAATAATTTTTCAGAATAACGATCATTTTATATTAAAAATTATTATACTTTTGCAACCCGTTTTACAACCACATTTTAATAATTGATTATTATGTATTGGACTTTAGAATTAGCTTCAAAATTAGAAGATGCTCCGTGGCCTGCAACAAAAGATGAACTCATTGATTATGCCCTGCGTTCCGGTGCTCCGATGGAAGTAACTGAAAATTTGCGTGAAATTGAAGACGAAGGCGAAATATACGACAGCATTGAAGATTTGTGGCC
>CAZWCI010000174.1:0-3220 GCA_964632815.1 uncultured Lentimicrobiaceae bacterium
CCCTGATAATCTTCCCGAACCGGATTAGGAAATACTAATACTTCATTGTATGTTTCCTTGGCTTCCGAAGCCGTGCCACGATAGGATATAATTCCCCTATCGGTAGCAAAATAGACCTCTCCGTTCTGATGATTAATCACAATGTCATTGATTTGATTGGAAAATAGCGGACTATTTTTTTCAGTAAAATGGAGCAACTCTTCTGTCCCGTTTTCAGAAATCAAAAATGCACCCGCCTTGGAAGTTCCTATCCACTTGCGATTCGCCGCATCCACAGCAATGGCAGTGATATTTTCAAATTCCAACAAGTTCTGCGCTGCACCATTGACCTCCATCAAAATGTTTTGTGCATAAACGGTGCTGGAAAAGACCGTTTGTGGATTGTAAATAACCTTTATGCCTTGATTGGTCCCAATCCACATTTCCCCATCCAAATCTTCAGCCAAACAAGTTAATGTAGTCGTCTGAACATTGGCATAACTATTTAAATCAATATTCCTAATTAAATCATCCGTTCTGTTCGAAGGGGTGTTGTTCTCGTAAAAAACGATTAATTTGTTCAGTTGCGGTACGGTTATCCACTTATAATTCCGCGAATCGACATAGACTTTATCTACCACATTACTCCCGACCAAGTAAGGACTTAAACTGAAAGAGTACCAAGTTCCATTTGGTTGAAGCAAACAAATAGGTTTGGCACAAAATGAATTGGTTATCCACAATCCGCCGGAACCATCAAAAGCAACATCCGAAACCAAAACTTTTCCGGCATGGACCGTACTATATTGTAATGCGCTGTTTTCTGCATCATACAACACCGGATTCTCCCCTTTCACATATTTCACTAAGCCCTTTCCCCACGAACCAGCAAAAACCTCATCTCTATTTTTGGGATTGACTGCCACTGCACATAAATCGGCCAAGTAGATTTGAGACAGATTTTCATATAGAAAATAACGATACAATTTCCATTCTTCGTCTTGAAAAAGACTAAAATTCCCTTGAACATAACTGGCTTGATATCCCACATTTGATCCGGGAACTACCGCCAAAGTGCCGTCCGAAACATCCATTTGATACGCCAACATCGAATGAGGTCCCTCTTGGGTAAAAAATTCCTTTTTCCCGTTTCGACGATTTACTTTTACCAATCCATTATCTAAATCCCCAATCCATAAATCGTCCGCCCCGTCAAAACGTGCTGCTTGCCCGTTTTCAAAAAATTGGCTATACCAACCCAAAACTGTATAGCGTAAATTAAATTCTGTGTCATAAACCCGAAGTCTATCTTTGTCACATACTAAGATTTCAGCGCCTCGAACATCCACTGCACGCACATAATTAGAGGAAATTTCCGAAATATATCTCCATTCGCTGTGGTTATAAACAAACAACGAATCCGTAGTTTCAGTCGCTCCAACTTTATTGGCAATCAAACTCCCATTAAAATAGGTCAACACATTATAATCATGATTTCCGGCAACAGCCAATGGTGTCCATTCAGAAAAATCTGCAATATTTGGATTGGAAGTAGCTATATAAAAGATACCTTTATCAGTGGCTATAAAAAATTTATTTTGACTTACAGTAATAGCTTTTACTTCATAATTCACATTCTGCGCCCGCGTGAACCACGTCTCTTTTACCAAATAATTCTCCGGATTCAAAACGACAACCCCAAAACCGGAGGCTATATACAGCAATCCTTCATGAACATAGAAGTTATGTATCTGCTTCGACCCCACCATCGGTTTGTTCTTGATATCTGAAACATTGACCAACTTATCATCTCTGATAAAATCAAGATTTGCATTGGTATATGCAACAATCAAAGTATTGTTTTCTGCCATATAATATATAGTAGAAATGGAAGCTTCCGATAATCCTTCAATTTTTGACCACGTAGTCATAGAATTGTCCGATTTGTGCAGACAAAGAATGCTCGATTCTCCGGCAGCATAAACTACGTCAGGAGTTACGGCAATGGATTTAAAATTATGATAGGGTAAATGATCCCGAAAAGTGCCAACCGGAAGCTGTGCTTTTGCGAAATTCAGCAGGAGAATACACAAAAGCAATAGATGATATTTTTTCATAATTTTCGCTCTTTCAATATCTATTCAAACGACATTTTCAGTGCAAAAGTACACATAAAAGTCAATAACGCTTATTTTTGCAGAAATATAGCCACCAATAGCAATATACAGAAGTACATCATCAAATTTCGGGCAAGGAACCATCTGATCATAAACCAATCAATGCCGGCAGTTTTGATCTCTTCCCACTTTTCCATCGGTTGCATCCACCATTGCGGGGTAAAGGTGCGTTGCGGTTCTTTGAGAAACCTGATCAACAGATAGAATAAGCTCATGGCCAACGGAAGCGTCAGAAAAACCAAAAGAAAACTCACGGAAACAAGTTGTAATATGACTCCGAAAAGCAAAATGAGATAAGGCAAAAAGATGAACCCAAAAGAGCCGATTAGTTGTCTGCAAGGAGTTTTGAGCAATCGTGCGAATGTCATCTTGCCTACCTGCTCGTCCGGAACGGCATCCATGATGGAGTGTGTGTACAATACATTGGCAACTAATAAGCCTACCGGCAGTGAAACAAACCACACAATCGGTTGCAGTTGTCCGCAGGCCGCATAATAAACTCCGCCCATCAACAAGGGACCAAAAATGATGGCAACGACCAACTCCCCCAATCCTCTGTATGCAAGTCGAATAGGATTTCCCGAATAGAAAACGCCCAATAAAGCGGCCAACAGAACGAAAATAATGATTCCTATTCCTTGTTTTAAAAAGACAAAAACGCCGATAACGAGAGCCAAAGCAGCAAAAATAGCACTCACCGAAAGAAGTTGTTTTTCGGTGGCCTGACCGGAAGTGAGGTAAGCACATTTGGCTATTCTTGCCCGAAAACCGGCTGCCGCCAAGTTATTTCTAATTTCATCACCTTTGTTGCGGTAATCAAAATAATCGTCCAACAGATTCATCGACAAATGAGCAAATAGAACCCCAAATATGGCCGCTATGGCATATCCCAATGAAAAACCGTCACTACTGGATGCCAAACAACACGCGATAATGCCTGGAAATAAACTTTGCGGTAATGCATTATAACGGGCATTTTCAATCCAAAAAATGATGGTTTTAAAAAATCGCATACTTCAGGTTATTTTTGGCAAAAATAATATTTCTTCTTCAATATTTTAATT
>CAZWCI010000175.1:0-3206 GCA_964632815.1 uncultured Lentimicrobiaceae bacterium
TGCTTCTTTCTGTTTCTGATTTTTACTCTTTTTTTATATCGAACTCAGGTTAATAAATAAACTTAATAGGCAAATAAATTCTTACTGGTACAGCTTCTCCATTACACATTCCTACTTTCCATTTTGGCATTTTTTCAATTAGTTTTAATGCTTCAATATCAGCAGGTTCATAAATTCCGCGAACTATTTTTGGGTTCGTCAAACGACCATCTATTTCAACGATTACAGAAATTAAAACGACTCCAGAAAAATTAGCGGGATCAATGGGCCATGCCAAATTCATTTTTATAAAACTACGCAAAGAATCAATGCCTGTTGGAAATTCAGGCATTTCATCAACAACCTCATAAATGTTTCTACTTATTATTGAGTCATATTTCAAAATACAAGTATCTTTATTGAATTTACTCTCTTGTCCAAACAAAAAATTTGTCCAAAACATTAAAGGAATTAAAATATAATTGAGTTTCATTACTTTATTTTTATAATAAACCAAACTTATACCATAATAGTTTTATAATGTGCGATTTTGATTCTAAAACAGCAACTTTTTTTGATATTTTGGTGATAAACACAAATACAAAAATAGTTTTTATTTTAATAACTTAAAAGGATTTAATCTTTTATTTCTTTATGGATTTTATTAATATTCAAAAGAACATCTAAAATATCTTTCTTTTTCTAAAAACAAACACCAACCGATTGAAATTGAAAACAAAAAAATAGGTCTGCAACAACGGCAAACCTATTTAATAAAGGATTTGAAATAATTCGGATTGCCTACTCAGCAAGGATTCTTACCTGATTGTGCTGCACCTCAGCCACTCCGCCGTTGATATCAAAAAAGAGCGTCTCTTCTTTGTCATTGACGATTTTGATTTTTCCTTTTTTGAGGGCGGCAATAAGCGGCGCATGTTGATCCAACACTTCAAAAAGTCCATCCAATCCGGGCATTTGAATCAGCGAACCGTTTCCGTTATATATTTCCTTATCAGGGGTTAAGATTTCGATATTCATAGTACTAAACTCTATAAAGTATTAAACAGCAGCTTTCAGCAATTTTCCTTTTTCAATGGCTTCTTCAATGGTTCCCACCATGTTGAAGGCAGTTTCGGGAAGGTCATCCAATTCGCCATCCATAATCATATTGAAACCTTTGATGGTATCTTCGATATCGACGAATTTTCCGGGGATTCCCGTAAATTGGGCGGCCATGTACATCGGTTGAGACAAGAAACGTTGCACTTTACGGGCGCGGTAAACCACTTTTCTGTCTTCTTCAGACAACTCTTCCATACCGAGGATCGCGATAATATCTTGAAGTTCAGCATATCTTTGAAGCGTTTCTTTCACGCGTTGTGCAGTTTTATAATGTTCTTCGCCAACGATATCGGGCGTTAAGATTCGGGAAGTGGAATCGAGTGGATCCACAGCGGGATAGATTCCCAATTCAGAGATTTTACGGCTCAACACGGTAGTCGCATCCAAGTGCGAGAAGGTCGTTGCAGGCGCCGGGTCTGTCAAGTCATCCGCCGGCACATAAATAGCTTGTACTGAAGTAATGGAGCCTCTTTTCGTGGAGGTAATTCTTTCCTGCATCACCCCCATTTCGGTAGCGAGCGTAGGTTGATAACCCACTGCAGAAGGCATACGGCCAAGAAGCGCCGACACTTCGGAACCGGCTTGAGTAAAACGGAAAATATTGTCTACAAAGAAAAGAATATCCTTACCGCCTGCTTCTTCGTCACCATCTCGGTAATATTCGGCCATAGTCAGACCGGAAAGAGCAACTCTTGCACGGGCTCCGGGGGGTTCGTTCATTTGTCCGAACACCAGCGTGGCCTGCGATTTAGAAAGCTCTTCGCGATCTACTTTAGAAAGATCCCAGCCGCCTTCATCCATGCTTTTCTTAAATTCTTCCCCATAACGGATAACACCGGATTCAATCATTTCACGAAGTAAGTCGTTTCCTTCGCGGGTACGTTCACCCACACCAGCAAATACGGACATTCCGGAATATTTTTTTGCAATATTGTTAATCATCTCCATGATAAGAACCGTTTTTCCTACACCGGCACCGCCGAAAAGACCAATTTTCCCCCCTTTTGCGTAAGGTTCAATCAAGTCAATTACCTTAATCCCGGTATAAAGGACCTCTTGACTGGTAGAGAGGGTATCGAATGCCGGAGGATCGCGGTGAATTTCGCGCCGGACATCGGAATGAATCGGACCAATCCCGTCGATACTTTCACCGATAACATTCATCAATCTGCCGTTAACATCACCGGTAGGCATCGAAATCATACTTCCGGTAGCAATGACATCCATTCCTCTGTATAATCCGTCGGTAGAGTCCATGGCAATACAACGCATGGTATTTTCGCCAATTCCTTGTTGACACTCAAGCACCAGTTTTTCGCCATTATCTTTAATGATTTCCAAAGCATCATAAATATTGGGAAGCGTGTCTTCTTCTTCAAATTGAACGTCAATTACCGCTCCAATAATCTGAGAAATTTTTCCTTTAATTTTTTGGGCCATATTATCTATTTTTTCAAATTTATCTAAAAAAGATGTTTATTTTTTTGAGTGGCCAAAAATACCACTTTTTTAAATATATACAATCAAAGATTTGTAATTTTGTTTTAAAAAAAGCTAATATTTTGGATAATAACGGTATCTCACATCGAAATCGACAATTAATCCAAAAAGATTTTGATAATCTTATTTGTTTATTAGGGGATTGTGGCCTCCCCATCATGCATATCAAAGCCACAATAGTTCCTTGTCTCAAAAAAAGGATAATTGGCTCAGTTTATATTAAAAAAAAGTATATTTGCATTGAGGTAATTCATTATTCTTACATCTTCTTTTCAAATGAAAACTACTGCTGTTCTTCAGTTTATAAAAGAAATAATTGCTTCCTAAAAATATCAAACTAAAAAACACCTCAACAAAAAATTAATAAAACCATAAAGCATGTTATACATACATGAATTATTAATTATACATCAAAAAAAGGAGGAATTTTATGAAAATTATGAAAATAATCGGAATTTTTCTCTTGGCTATTCTGCTTTTTTCCCAATGCAAAAAAGAGGAAATTCCCGAAAATCAAAAGGGATTCATCAAATTTAGTTGCATTAATCCAGTTAGCAGTGCTCAAAAAGGGCATCTCTTTACAATCGGCTCCGACTACATAAATC
>CAZWCI010000176.1:0-1600 GCA_964632815.1 uncultured Lentimicrobiaceae bacterium
GTCGGGGGAAGTCATGGCAAAACCACCATTACGGCGATGATTATTCACGTGCTGCAACGAGTTGGCAAGGCATGTGATTATATGGTGGGCGCACAACTCGAGGGATTTGAAGTGATGGTAAAACTCTCGGAAGATGCCCCGATTATGGTGATTGAAGGCGATGAGTATCTGACTTCGCCGATTGATTTGCGACCGAAGTTTCATCTGTATCAACCTACCATAGGCATCATCAGTGGAATTGCGTGGGATCACATCAATGTTTTTCCTACTTTTGAAAATTATGTAAAACAATTTGAAATTTTTGCTGCGATGATTCCCGAAAACGGACGGTTTATTTACTGTTCGGATGATGCAGAAGTGGTACAAGTGAGCAAACACGTGCGTTTTGAAAATCAATTTCCATATTCGGTGCATCCTTATCATATTGAAGATGGCATCACCTACTTAGAGACTCCTTACGGGGATTATCCGTTGCATATTTTCGGAAAGCATAATCTGACCAATTTGAATGCAGCGCGGCTTGCTTGTGAAGCGGTCGGGGTGTCGAATCAAGATTTTTACGAAGCCATTTCTTCGTTCAAAGGGGCTTCCAAGCGGTTGGAGCTGATTGCCAAAAGTAAAGATTGTGCCGTATATAAAGACTTTGCCCATTCTCCTTCGAAACTGAAAGCGACCATCAATGCCGTGCGGGAACAGTTTCCTCATCGTCGATTGGTCGCATGTATGGAATTACATACCTTCAGCAGTCTGACCGAAAGTTTCTTGTTACAATATAACCATGCGATGGAAGAGGCCGATACTGCCCTCCTTTTTTTTGATCCGCACGCGGTGTCGCACAAGAAATTGCCACCCATCACGGCCGAAATGATTAGGGATGCTTTTCAAAAAGAGGGGTTACTTATTTTTCACGATTCGGCATCGTTGCAAGAGGAATTATCATCTATAAACCCGCACAATTCTGTCTTTCTGCTGATGAGTTCCGGTAACTTCGGAGGCATTCAAGTCGATGAATTCGGGACCAAAATAGTAGCCTCCGAGTAGCGGAGCACCTCCGATGGAAGTTCCCTTAAACGGGCTATTTTCTATATCTTGATTGCTCATTATTTTCTTCAAAAAAAGCAGAAAATTAAAAATTGCAATGGGCAAATAGTGTATATTTGCATCGTTAAGAACCCTTTCATCACGCGCAATTTCCTCAATCATGACAGATGACCTTTTAAAGAAATTAAAAATCTTGGCGGAGTCGGCGAAGTATGATGTTTCTTGTTCTTCGAGCGGCACGGTGCGGCGGAATACGAACGGAGGATTGGGAAATACCGTTGGTGGAATTGGTATTTGTCATAGTTTCGCAGAGGACGGACGCTGTATTTCTTTGCTGAAGATTATGCTCACCAACAATTGTATGTATGATTGTGCCTACTGTATTAATCGGCGAAGCAATGACATTCCACGGGCGACACTTTCAGTATCGGAGCTGGTAACATTGACCATTGAGTTTTATCGCAGAAATTACATTGAAGGGTTGTTTTTAAGTTCGGGGGTTTTGCGCAATCCCGATTACACGATGGAACGACTAGTAAAAGTAGCCAAAGACCTTCGC
>CAZWCI010000176.1:1700-3203 GCA_964632815.1 uncultured Lentimicrobiaceae bacterium
AGTTACGATACGCGACTGCCGGCGCTACAACAACCGCCCTTGGTTCGCGAAAACAGACTCTATCAAGCCGATTGGCTGATGCGCTTTTATCAATTTAAAGCAGAAGAGATTGTGAACGATGCTTTTCCCAATCTCGACTTGGATGTGGATCCCAAATTGAGCTGGGCGCTTCGGCATCCGGAATTTTTCCCCGTGGATATCAATCGGGCAGACTACGAAATGCTGCTGCGGGTTCCGGGTATCGGGGTTAAATCTGCCAAATTAATCGTCATGTCACGCCAATATGGGGCATTGACCTCTTTTCAGTTGAAAAAAATCGGTGTTGTGATGAAAAAAGCACAGTATTTTATCACCTGTCGGGAATTGCCCATCATGTCCATCCAAGAGCTTAAGCCGGAGATAGTAAAGAATTTACTTCTCACTCCGAAACATAAAAAAGGAATATTCAATCAGCCGGAGCTGCCGTTTGACCCGATATGATTATTTTCACCTACGATAAAACTTTTGAAGGACTCCTCACTTGCCTTTTTGATGCTTACGCGGGCAAAGTATTTCCCGATGTACTGCAGGAAGAGGGAACCTTGTTGCCTCTGTTTTACGACGGGGCTTATTCCGTTGTTTCCGACCCAACAAAAGCCGAACGGGTTTGGAAAGGATTACAAAAGAAACTCTCCCCTACCGCACTGAACATGCTGTCGGTCTCTTGGTTGGCAGACGGCTTCCCGGAACGCGATATACTCCTCTTCCGAGTAATGCACAAAGCAATTGATGCTCCGAAAACCATCGAACTGAACTTCGGAGATGCCGACGTGCTGCAGTTGTCACGAATATACAAACAGGTTCGCTACGAAAGAATGCGCGTAATTCAATTTGTCCGTTTTCAAAAATCCGCCGATGAGACCTATTTTGCCGCCTTCGAACCGCAACATAATGTACTCCCCCTGACCATCGACCATTTTGAAAATCGTTTTGCCGACCAAAAATGGTTGATTTATGACATGAATCGCCAATACGGCTATTATTACGATTTGAAAAGTGTCAGCGAAATCACCATTACCGATAAGGGAACTCCTTTATTAAAGGGTATTTTGGACGATCAATCTATGGCAGAGGACGAACGCCGTTTTCAACAATTGTGGAAGACCTATTTTAAGGCAATCGCCATCAAAGAACGAACCAATCCACGAAAACACAAACAAGATATGCCGGTTCGATACTGGAAATATTTGATCGAGAAACAATAATATCGGAATTATTGTTGTCCGGGAAAATAAGTGCCGAGGAAAATAAGGTATGAGCTTGAGGAAGGCTTGCAACTAAAAGTTTCTAAAAGAAATTATCAAAATTTACTTTTTTATCTTTTCGTACTTTTGTCTTGATACAAAAGTACCAAAAAATCAAGGCAAAAAGAATGCCGCCCGCTCTGCCCATCCGCTAAGCGGTTCTATCAAAACAAGGCATTTCCTCCTACTTGCGTAGGATGAAATGCAAACGACAAGCGGT
>CAZWCI010000177.1:0-3185 GCA_964632815.1 uncultured Lentimicrobiaceae bacterium
TGGAATTCGCATGGAACGATGGTGCTGAGTTGCATTGCCGGTATGGAAAATGGGAAGAAAATGGGATTGGCTACCGGGGCTGAATTTCTATTGGCGCGAACAGAAATCGGTCTTGAGCCGGCTAAAGAGGAGGTGTGGTGGATGCAAGCAGTAGAGTGGGCGGATAAAAATGGGGTCGATGTAATTAATAGTTCTTTGGGATACGGAAAGTCGCGATATAATCCTAAGGATATGGACGGAAAGAAATCCTTAGTGAGCAAAGCTGCCAATATGGCTGCCGCCAAAGGAATGCTGGTGTGTAACTCTATGGGCAATGAGGGAATGGACAAGGCATGGCGCGTATTGATTACTCCGGCAGATGCCGATAGTGTCCTGTCCGTGGGAGGCATTGAGCCACAAACCAACTATCATATTGACTTCAGCTCTTACGGACCAACGTACGACGGTAGATTGAAACCCAATGTGTCGGCGTTTGGAACGGCTCGTGTCGCTCATCCCAAAGGCGGCTATACTTCCGCTTCAGGGACATCTTTTTCGAGTCCTTTGGTTGCCGGTTTTGTTGCGTGTGCATGGCAAACCCGACCGAATATGACGGCCATGGAAATCAAAACAGAAGTGGAAAAATCGGCCGATCATTATCCTTATTTTGATTATGCATACGGCTATGGGGTGCCTCAGGCCGACTATTTTTTGAACGTTCAGAAAACTTTCCTTGCTTCCAAAACTCCGCCCATTCAGTTTATGCAAGACGAAAATTCTATTTATATTGTAGTTCATCCTGATGATTTACAGGAAAATGTACTGCTCGCTCATATCCAAAATTCGGAAGGCGCTCTGGAAGCATATTGGCAAGTTGCATTTATCAGACAGGTTCCTTCCGCCTTTGCCATTGAAAAAAATCGGTTTCATCAAGGAGATCGTTTGATGGTTCGCTTTCATGATGAAGTGAAAACGTTGTCTTATGAAAAAGAGGAGCTGGCACCATGGATTCCCGACAAATATGATACCCAAAATTTTAATTATCTGCTTGAACGTACTCCTGCAAAAAATTATAAAACATCCTCATTCGGACCCTTGGCGAAATACTACATTCATCCCTATTTGTCATGGGGTTTTGTGCTGCCGCCTTTTGATACGGACCAATATGATGTCAATTACGGAAGATCCGAATCCTTGCTTTTTGGAATTCGCTTTAAAGGAAATGTATGTAAATGGTACAATCTCGGAGCTAATCTCGAAGTGGGTTCCACCTGGTTTAGTGTGCGGGGGCTTGATGTTCCGACCATCACTTACAATAAAGAATATGTAAAAACAACGATGTTGAATCTCGAATTTTATCAACGATTCCGATTAGCTCCAGCGGAGATGTTCGGAATGGGACTTTATTTTGACACGGGAATATACGGTTCGTGGATTTTTGCGAATAAACATTTCATGATGAAAAAAGTGGATAACATTATCTATACCGAAACAAGAAAAGATCTTGATTTTGTAAATCCTTTCCAATGGGGGGTTCGTGCGAGATTGGGATTTGAAATTATTGCTATCTATGCCCAATATAGATTTTCAGATATTTTTATAAATAAATATGATTTACCAAAGCCCGAAGTAGGTATTGAATTATCTATACCTATGTCTTTATGACAGATGTTTTTTTGTATTTGATTTTCTATTTTTGCTAATATTGAGCAACACGCCAATCATAATTCCTGAAGTGAATAGCGAAGAACCTCCCCGGCTGATAAAGGGGAGTGTTTGTCCGGTTGCGGGGAATAACTCCGTATTAACAGCAATATGCACCAATCCTTGGCATGAAAACCAAAATCCTATTCCAATGGCCAATAATTTTGCAAAGGCTCCTTCATTGTTTCTGGAAATTTTCCAAGCCCGAGTAAACAGGATGAGGTAACTGAATAAAATCCAAAAACCGACAAGAATACCGGTTTCTTCAAAAACCGTTGCATAAACATAATCGGTTTCTTTTTCAGGAAGTGCGTTTTTGATTACTCCTTGTCCGGGACCCGTAGGTTGAAAACCCGACCGTGCGATGGCCGCTTTCGCTAGAATAATTTGGTCTCCGTACCCTTTTGAATTGTCTTCCGTCAGATAAAACTCAACACGCCCCTTAAACGTCTCTCCACGACCAAAGCCTGTGTATAAAAATAAAGTTCCTCCCAAAATGACGACAGAAAGCAAGTATAAAATATATCTTAACCGGATCGTTCCGATAAATAAAACAATAATGCTGGTTGCCAATAAAATAATCGCAGTAGAGATGTTGGTTATGGCAATGCCCCCGCAAAAGAAGAGAATAATGAATATCAGAACATAACTGTTTTTTTTAGATAACTCTTCCTCTTTATTTAATATGCTTCCTATATATTTTGAAATGAATAAGATGACCAAAAAACCAATGAGATAAAAGGTCTGAAATTCCATAAATCCAAGGGAAATTCCACGATTATCTTCTCCTCCGGTAGTTATTGTCAGAATGAGTAATATTCCTGCAGCGATAATAAATAATTGTGAAAAAGCGGACAAAAGTTTATAGTCAATCCGATAAGTCAGAAACATTAATACATAGCAAATAAAAAGATGGAAAAAATGGGAGGAGATATTTCCGGTGGAACTATAAACGGCATATAGAGAAATCAATGACAGAATAATAGTTATGACAAGGATGATAGGGTCTCCTTTGAATTTAATTTTCTCCTGAATTGCAGTTAATGATAATTTCATGAAAAAGAGTATATTTTTACAAAAATAAAGGAATCACCTTAAATACTCCTTTTTTTTAGTGATAATAATGAACATTTTGTTGTTGATTAATGTATATATGAGTTAAATCCTGAATTTGTAGACTTATTAACCAAAGAAGATAATAAAAAAAAGATGAAGTCATAAAATGAAGTAAAGAATTTTTGTATTTTTGCTTCTTTAAATAAATTTATTAATTAAAAAACGAAGAAAATGGTATTAGAAATTAACGAAAGCAATTTCGAGTCTGTTATAAAGACCGATAAATTGGTGGTTATTGATTTTTGGGCTCCGTGGTGTGGCCCTTGTAGGGTTCTGGGCCCAATTATGGAAGAATTGTCTGAAGAATATAAAGGAAAAGTTGTGGTTGCCAAATGTGATACGGATCAAAATAATGATTTGGCGATTCGTTTTCAAGTGAGAAGTAT
>CAZWCI010000178.1:0-3128 GCA_964632815.1 uncultured Lentimicrobiaceae bacterium
CTATGCTTCTTTCTGTTTCTGATTTTTACTCTTTTTTTATATCGAACTCAGGTTAGTACATCAATGTCAGACGGACCATAGAGACGATCTGAGAGAAAGCACAGTGGCGTTTAATACTTCTTGACATCACCGTAAGCAATAAATTTGCGATAAGCACCACCCATGTCTGAATTTGTATTGCATTTACGCTGTCTCCATAAAAGAAATGAAGGGGAAAATTTTGCTTTAGCTGTTTATACAAGGATTCTATAGCCCAACGTAATCTGTAAATTTCAGAAATGTCTTCTACTGAAAACTCAAAATTATTGGTTAACAATGCCACGGGGTTCTTTTTTTCATCCCATATGGTTACAAGACGAGATTCATGTATCAAATCTCCTCTTGTGAAGAGAATCCTTTTGTCGATATATGTCACTAATCCTTGATGATTAACATAAGTAACCGATTCTATCTCTTTGTATTTAAGATTTTTCTTCATTTTGGTCACATAACACACGCCCTCTTCTGTAAGGCGTTGGAACTGGGCTATATCAATATAACCGCGATCCATTGCCAATGTTGAATCTTTGGGTAAATGCACCTCTTTGAGCAGATAATGGTCATGTTTGGCTGCCGATGTTAGTTGCACAACCATAGGAACACCTACTTGGTACTTCATCACCGTATGTACCTTCATGCGACCTTTCTTCTTGCATGATTTCGGATGACGACCGACTCCTTTGAGAATGTTGTCAAAAAGGCTGATAGTAGTCGAATCTAGCATATAAAGTAACTTTTCCCAATCCTTTGGTTCGTACGTATTGCCTTTATAGGACTTGGGGGGGCGGCTGTCCGCTAAAATGTGTATTTTTACCCATGTTACTATTTGTTTCTGTGGTGAAAGTAAAAGTAACATTTTGGGCTGAATCATACTAATGGATTCAGCCCTTTTT
The DNA here is from genome assembly GCA_964632815.1 of uncultured Lentimicrobiaceae bacterium. GTDB lineage: Bacteria > Bacteroidota > Bacteroidia > Bacteroidales > WCHB1-69 > DUOL01. Next base: position 933 of record CAZWCI010000178.1, read on the forward strand.
TTAGGTCTCAAAAAAAGTTTTACCGGACAGCAATAAAATAAAAAATACTATATACCTTATTATTAGGATGATTCGATTGGAAAATAAAACGATGGAGAATTTGGATTTCGGGTAATTTTAGAGAACGGTAATATTTCCTTTGTAGAGGTAGTCGTAGTCGTTTTCGGTGGTAAAGGCGATGCGATACGAGAAGACTTCGTTGATGTCGAGCACGCCGTTTACACGACCGTCCCACACAAAATTGCAATCTTGGGAGGAGAAGACGAGATTCCCCCAGCGGTCGTAGATATGTACTTCAAATTTTTTGATTTGGTGATTGTCGGGAAGTTTTAGGAAGAAGTAGTCGTTGATTCCATCGCCATTTGAGGGAGTGATGGCATTTTCGATATAGACTTTGAGACTACATGGTTCGATAAAGAAGGTGTTTTCGGCAAAGCAAACGCCTTCGGTGGCCGTCACAAAGTAGCGCCCGGCTTCGGTAATGGTGATGGTGGGCGATATTTCTCCGGTACTCCAAACGACATTGCTTAATTGAGTATTGGCAAATAGCGTGGCATAACCCACTTCGCAGAAGTTTTCATTGAGTAATTCTACTGAAACATTGGCCTCAAATACGTTGAGAATAAGAGAAATGATGCTGTCGCAGCCGTGTTGTGTCTGGTAGTACTGATAGAAAGTGTCGATACCTGCTTCGCGTTGTACAGGGATTTGGAAACCAAAATCTGTAAAAGGAAATCCTACGCAAATGGAGGCTTCGTGTTGGGTATGGTAGGTCGGGAAAACAAACAACTTTAACGTAATGATGCTGTCGCAATTATGAGACGAGTGGAGCGGAAGTACATGGATAGACAATCCTGAGAGTTGATTGGTGCAGACATTGAACCCGTTTAAATTATAAGGAGTGCCCTGACAAATAGTATCGGTAATGGTATAGGCATATTTCGGATAGATGGTGAGTGAAGTGAAAATAACGCTATCGCAGCCGAAAGCATTGTATAGCGTATATTCGATGAGGTAATTTCCGGGGGAGAGGAGGGAGTCGGTGGTTCCAATCATTGTGCTAAAAGGTTCGTCTATATTTTCGCCTTCACACATTTCAAGATGAATAAAGGTGGAATCTATTGTATGGACAGTCAGGTTCAGTTGATAAACACTATCGCAACCCAAATAAGTCAAGAGACTATCGTAGTAGGTCCCGGTTTGGTTAAGTGTTATCCCTCTAAAGTTATAGGTTTCATTTTCGCAGATATCGGCATTCGTAACAAATAGATAACCAGGATTCCATCGAAGGACTAATTCGTACACACTATCGCAGCCTAAGTGGGATACAAGACTGTCGTAGTAGGTTCCTGGAGCCGTAATGAGTCGTCCTCTGAACAGATAAGTTTCGTTGTCGCAAAGAGTAGCATAAGTAGTAAACAGATAAGCAGGATTTACGTGCAGATTGAGTTTATAGATACTGTCGCAGCCTGTTGCCGTAAGCAGTGAATCGAAATAGATGCCCGGTTGCGTTAATATTTGTCCATGGAAATTGAAAGATTGATTGTCGCAAATGGTATCGAAAGATTCGAAGAAATAAGTATGGTTTACGTGCAGATTAAGTTTATAGACACTATCGCAACCTCTTAAAGTAAGCAATGAATCGAAATAAATTCCGGTTTGGTTAAGCACTTGCCCACGGAAATTATAGGATTGGTTATCACAAATCGTATCAAAAGATTCAAAGAGATAAGTGGGATTCACATGCAGATTAAGTTTATAAATACTATCGCAGCCTCTTAACGTGAGCAATGAATCGAAGTAAATTCCGGGTTGGGTGAGTACTTGTCCGCGGAAGTTAAAGGATTGATTGTCGCAAATGGTATCGAAAGATTCGAAGAAATAGGTTGGGTTTACATGTAGATTCAACTTATAGACACTGTCGCAACCTCTTAACGTGAACAGAGAATCGAAATAAATTCCTGGTTGAGTGATTACTTGTCCTCGGAAGTTGAAAGATTGATTATCGCAAATCGTATCAAAAGATTCGAAGAAATAAGTAGGATTTACGTGCAGATTGAGTTTATAAACACTGTCGCATCCTCTTGATGTGAGCAAGGAATCGAAATAAGTTCCGGTTTGGTTAAGCACTTGCCCACGGAAATTATAGGATTGGTTATCACAAATCGTATCAAAAGATTCAAAGAGATAAGTGGG
>CAZWCI010000179.1:0-3120 GCA_964632815.1 uncultured Lentimicrobiaceae bacterium
TTTTCTATTGTTATATGGCTTCTACGAAGCTTTTACCCTTGCCATTCCCCGGCGTGAGGGCGCAGGTGGAAAGCCCGTAAAGACGGGGGGTGATGTGCCGCTGCTGGGACAAAGCGACCGGAGGAAGCTCTTGTCTCAGCTTTGCGGCACACAGCCCCCGGCTGCGGACTTGGAACCGGAGACCGACGGCGAAGCCGGCACGCCCAAAAGAAAAATAACCCAAAAATGACATTTTTAACATAAATAAGAAAAAAACAGCTTTAATCAGGAAGATTTTTACGTTTTAAATGAAAAAAAACGACTATTTTTGCAGTAATTAGAAACAACATAAATCCGTGAAAAATGTCATAGATATATCGTTGTTTTTACAATTTTTAATGAGTTTGGGCAAACTGAATATATACTCTTCCTGCATAAAAATCCTTTTCACGATATTCCTGCTTATCGTGACCAGTTCTGCCGTATTTACTCAGTCATTTAATATCCCTACGAGAGATAGTCAAGTCAACAATAGTTGCTTTGGTTATTTGTACGATGACAATGGACATTCTGAGGGTAGTCCAAGCACATACTATTCAAAGACATATTATGCAACATGTGTTGTGTATCCAACGCCGGGAAACATTTTGACCATAAGCGGACAAATATGGACAGATAGTGGAGATTGGTTGACCATTTACAATGGGGTTGGCACTGGCGGAACGAAATTGTTTGATGGGACAGGGTATCAATTGGTACCGGCCTGTACATCAAGCACAGGTCCTCTAACCATTGAATTTAGGAATGATTTGGATAATAATGTGGGACAAGGTTTTGCCTTGACATACATCTGTGTGGACACCACCACTCCTGACCCGAATGCATACGATAATTGTATCGATTACAGTGACTTATACAGAGACGGAGTAACATGCACGTATGGGAATTTTACTAATCCTTATTTAAATACGGGCGTAATCAATGGGCGGCATACGATTATGTCGAATATTTTTGAAGCGGATCCTTATGCTACGGGGCTCATGTGTGTATATCCCGGGGATCAGGTTTCGGTTCGTTTGGGAGACAATAACAAGAGAGCACAAGCGGAGTCCATCACCTACGATTACTATGTAGACACCAATATTTTTCCAATTTTACTCTTAAAATATGCGGCAGTACTTCAAAATCCCGGCCATACGCCCGAGAATCAACCAAGATTTACCTTCAAGATATTGGACTCAACAGGCGTGGAAATTGACGCAATTTGCGGTTCAGAAGATTTTGTTGCCGGGAGCACCACCGACGGATGGCAGGTTGGTTTAAACAGTACTGTTTGGAAAGATTGGACATTGGTAGGAGTAGATTTGAGTGCCTATCATCATCAAAATATCCAAATTCAGTTGACTACTTATGATTGTGAAGAAGGTGGTCACTTTGGATATGCCTATTTCGCGTTTGAGTGTAAACAGAAAAAAATCATCGTAGAGACATGCGGAAACATTGCCCAAAACACCTATACTGCACCTGAGGGATTCAGTTATGCATGGTACTACAATGATAATCCGGGAGACACCATCTCGACACAACAGAGTGTAACGGTTAACATTGGAGATCAAGCGGACACCATCTTTTGTGATGTTACCTTTTTAGACAAATCTCAATGTAAATTCTCTTTAGCTGCCATTATTGACACTCGCTATCCTCTAGCAGACTTCAGTTATGATCGTGTAGGATGCACCAACACCTTACTCTTAGAAAACAATAGCACCATATCAAACGACGGAATCAATCCTGACGGTACGGGAGATCCGTGTGAAACTGCGTTTTGGGATTTTGGCAACGGAACCACTTCCAACTTATATGATCCGGGCTCGGTTACATACGCGAATCCGGGAACCTACACCATCACCCTTACCACAAGCATATCTGACAATGAATGTTTTGATACCATTACCAAAATCGTCACCATCTATGAAAACAACATCAGTATTACCGGTGATTCGAACATCTGTTTCGGCGAAGAGACCATCTTAACTGTAACGGCATCAGGAGATTATCATTGGAACACCGGTGAAACTACCCCTACCCTCACAGTGGCTCCGGTAAGCGACACAACCTACTGGGCAGGTTCCATGACCCCCGACAGTTGCTATGTTACCGACACATTTGCAGTATTTGTACATCCGGTTTACTTATTTGAAACCTACGATACCATTTGCGACAATCAAACTTTTAACTTCAGAGGACAAGTCTTGAACCTGGCCGGTATTTATTACGACGCGTTATTGACATCAATGGGTTGCGACAGTATCTATAAACTCAATCTGCAAGTCAATCCCACCTACCTCATTGAGACTTTCGACACTATTTGCGATAATCAAACTTTCAATTTCAGAGGACAGAACTTGAACCTAGCCGGAATCTATTTTGACTCTTTGTTAACTTCTCGCGGATGCGACAGCGTTTACAAACTCAATCTGCACGTAAATCCAACTTACTTAATTGAGACCTTTGAAACCATTTGCGACAACCAAACTTTCAACTTCAGAGGGCGTGATTTGAACTTGACGGGAATCTATTATGATTCTTTGCTTACAACACTGGGTTGTGATAGCATCTACAAACTAAATCTACAAGTCAATCCTACTTTCCTCATTGAAACCTTTGACACCATTTGCGACAACCAAAATTTCAACTTCAGAGGACAAGTTTTGAACCTAACGGGAACTTATTACGATTCTCTGCTCACTGCTTTGGGGTGCGATAGTGTATACAAACTCAATCTACAGGTGAATCCGACTTACTTCATCGAACTCTTTGACACCATTTGCGACAACCAAAATTTCTCTTTTGGAGGACAGACCTTGCAAACCACAGGAATTTACTATGATTCTCTCTTGTCTTCTCGCGGGTGCGACAGCGTATATAAACTAAATCTGCAGGTCAATCCCACTTACCTTATTGAAACTTTTGAAACTATTTGCGATAACCAAACTTTTAACTTCAGAGGACGTGACTTGAATTTGACGGGAATTTACTACGACTCTTTGTTAACTTCACTTGGTTGCGACAGCATTTACAAACTAAATCTGCAAGTCAATCCCACTTACCTCATTGAAACTTTCGATACCATTTGCGACA
>CAZWCI010000180.1:0-3058 GCA_964632815.1 uncultured Lentimicrobiaceae bacterium
AATACTATTTTCGTCCAAAATCTGCAGGAATCTCTCCCCACAATTTGGTATTCCACTTAATAATCTGATTGGAATAGGTATTATTCTTCAGCCAATTTTCAGCCCTGAGCAACAAATCGAAAACAATTGCATTTTCCTTGGTAGGCAACAACACCGATTTATGTTTTTTGCTTCTTACCCATGCAATAGCGGTAATACTATCGGAATAAATAGGAAGATTGCTTTTTTTCTGTTTAAGAAGCGACAAACCATGCACAAGAGCAAGAAATTCGCCAATATTATTGGTCGCCCCCTGAAACGGACCTTTACGGAAAAGCAATTCCCCCGTATCCGTTTTAACCCCCTGATATTCCATCACTTTGGTTACTGAATTCCATGCCGCATCCACAGCAATACTATCCCAAATGGGCACTTGCTCGGCACCGGTGATAAATCGCGCCGGTCCCGGCTTGGTTTTATCGGACGGATGCAATCGGTAATATTGCTCATAACCGAGCAGAAAGGCCTCTTCTGCCTCAAAGCGATGCTCAAAAGATTTATATTTTGCCCCTTGAAAATGCTCAATTTGTCGTTTACAACTCTCCCAATCGTCATAAATACCACAAAGGCGCCCCTCCCACACTACATAAGATTTTTTTTTAGTAACCATAAGTATAATATTGTTATTTTTGCAGTGAAAAAAACGATTATTCATCAAAAAGTAAAAATATAAAAAATAGAGTTATGAAAACGATAAAAAAAAGTTTGAATCCGTTATTTTTACTTATTCTCATTATCTCATTCTCTACAAGCATATTAACTACTGGTTGCGGGGGAAATTCGCCACAAGTAGTGGTCGAAAAGAAGACCGTCTTCAAGGATGCCAATTGGAATCGTTTTCACTATATTACGCATAAAATTGACATTGAGGACACTGTATCCCGCCATGAAATTCAATTAGAAATAGAATTTTTACCCGAGATTTCGACACGAGAAATTCCTATCATTTTCTCCATTACCTCCCCGGACAGCAGTCTCTCGCATATTCGGACCAAAATCAACCTTTCCGAAAACCCAAAAAGCCCCTACACCCAAATAATTCATCCGGCCAAATATTTCAATCAAAAAGGACAATATACATTTCATTATTTTCAAAAAACGAGCAAATTTGACCTTTACGGCATCAAAAGCGTAACGATGAAAATTGTACGGGTTCCCGAAAAAGATAAATAATTTTAATTTTTATTTGCTTTTTATTAACTATTTTTTATATTTTTGCGGAAATATAAAAAGATAGAACCATGTTAGTCAGGACTTATAGTTGTGCATTAATGGGAGTTGCAGCCGTTCCCATCACCATAGAGGTAAACGTCGATATTGGCATCAATTTTTTCTTAGTCGGCCTGCCGGATAGTGCGGTCAAGGAGAGTCAGCAGCGGATTGAGTCGGCGTTAAAGAATTATGATTACAAGATCCCGGGGAAGAAGATTGTGATCAATATGGCCCCGGCAGACATTCGGAAAGAGGGTTCTGCATACGATTTAACCATTGCGATTGGCATTTTGATTGCGTCGGAGCAAATCCAGGGAATTGAGGGGGTGGAGGATTATTACATCATGGGTGAGTTATCGCTGGACGGTACCTTACAGCCGGTGCGGGGAGCGTTGCCGGTAGCCATCGAAGCCAAGAAGAGGGGCAAAAAGGGAATCATTCTCCCCATACAGAATGCGCGTGAGGCAGCCATTGTGAATGGTATTGAAGTATTGGGCGTCGAAAACATCAAGCAGGTCATTGATTTCTTTAACGAAGGCGTTCCCATTGCAAAAACCGAGATCAACATCAAAGAAGAATTTCGTAAAAAACTAAACGAATACGAATTTGATTTTTCGGATGTAAAGGGACAGGAAAACATCAAGCGGGCGTTGGAAATTGCAGCGGCGGGTGGGCATAATGCCATCTTAATCGGCCCTCCGGGTTCTGGAAAGACGATGCTAGCCAAGAGGATTCCTTCGATTTTACCGCCACTGACACTGAATGAGGCGTTAGAGACAACGAAGATACATTCGGTCGCGGGCAAGATGAGTCGCTATGCATCCTTAATCTCGGTAAGGCCATTTCGTGCACCGCACCATACCATCAGCGATGTTGCGTTGGTGGGTGGGGGTTCTCATCCGCAGCCGGGCGAGATCTCGTTAGCCCACAACGGCGTACTTTTTCTCGACGAACTCCCGGAATACAAACGAACAGTTCTTGAAGTCATGCGCCAGCCGTTGGAGGATCGGTTTGTGACCATTTCACGGTCAAAATATACGGTAGAATTCCCGGCCTCTTTTATGTTTATTGCCGCCATGAACCCCTGCCCTTGCGGAAACTACAACCACCCGAAGATTTCGTGCACTTGCGGACAAGGAAATGTACAACGCTATTTAAGTAAAATATCCGGACCGTTGATGGATCGCATTGACATCCATGTAGAAGTGATTCCGGTATCTCATGAGGAGTTGGCATCGACGAAACCCGTAGAGAAGAGTGAAGTTATCCGCGGGCGGGTAGTCGCGGCGAGGGAGGTGCAAAAAAGACGATTCGAACAACATCCTGCCATTTTTTGCAACGCCCAGATGAGCAGCAAGATGGTTCGTGAGTATTGTAACATCTCCGAAGCGGGACAGATGCTCCTGAAAACAGCAATGGAAAAGTTAGGGCTTTCGGCAAGGGCATTCGACCGCATCCTAAAGGTTGCGCGCACCATCGCCGATTTGGAACAATCGCCCGACATTCGCATTGAACATTTGTCCGAAGCCATCAATTTCAGAAGCTTGGATCGGGATAATTGGGGAAAATAAGGGGAAATGAATCTGCCTTCATTCTAGTTTGGGACGATAGAAAAAATATTCATATCAATAACATTTTAAAACAAATTTCCTCACAGACCCGATTAGGGTCTGAAGCCTGGTAGAAACGAAAAGCAAACAAATCATCCTCGTCCCGGTTAGGGACGACAGAAATATTCAACAATTTAAAACATTAATATAAATCATTAAAATTTTGACACAATGAAATCATTTCGAAATAATACCTA
>CAZWCI010000181.1:0-2987 GCA_964632815.1 uncultured Lentimicrobiaceae bacterium
ATAAAATTCAATAGATTCTTTGCTTTGTTCAAAACTGTTGAATTTGCGAAATTTTATTGAATGTTGCCATGCGGCCATACAACTACCGGCGGCAAAGCCGACACGCCCAAATTAAAAAGAAAATTATCGTAGTCTTAAATAATCAAGCGCTGAAATTATAAGTAAGGAACCATCTCCTGAATCAATTTTACCATGGTCGGCGTGGCAATCGAAGCCGCTTTTAACACCTCTTCGTGGGAAATTTCTTCCATCTGTCCAATGACCGCCAAATCAGTGATGACCGACAAGGCAAATACTTCCATCCCTAAATGACGAGCTGCAATATTTTCCGGAATGGTGGACATCCCGATGGCATCGGCTCCCATTATGTAAAAGGCCTTGCATTCGGCCGGAGTCTCAAAATTAGGCCCCGACACGCCAGCATAGACACCTTGCTGAAGAGGAAGTCCGTGTTTCTTGGCAATTTCATGTGCCAATCGTATAATTCTATGGGAATAGGGTTCATTCATGCTCGGAAAACGTGGCCCTAATTCATCATAGTTTTTACCAATTAATGGATTGTCTCCAAAAAAGTTGAGATGATCTTTCATAATCATAACATCTCCGATGGCAAAACTCGGATTGAGTCCTCCGGCGGCATTCGATAGAATCAACGTTTTAACTCCCAATGCGTGCAACACTCTGATCGGAAAAACAATCTCTTTCATGGACAACCCTTCATAATAATGCGTTCTTCCGTTTAATATCAGAAGTTCCACTTTATTTAAACGTCCATGAATCAAGGTTCCTTTGTGTCCTGCAACCGTGGAAGCTGTAAAATGAGGAATTGAAGCATATTCCACCTCTTCAAGAATCTCAATCTGCTGAATCAAGGCACCCAATCCGGAACCTAACACAACCGCAATTTTGGGTTTCCCCGAAAGTCTGTCTTCTAAAAACAATCGACTCTCGTTAATTTTATCTAACATCTTTTATTCCAATACTTTTCTCACACAATCAATAACGGTCCCATCCACCCATTTGATGATGGCAACGGTGTCTTCATCTTTCGTGCTGATAGGAGCTTTGTCGGGAACGCCACAAATGGCATCCACTTCGGCTTTTAAATCCTGCATGGTCACAATGGGCAACGAAGTACCGCGCATCTTATCAATCAAGTCCGTCCGTAGTGGATTGATGGCAATTCCACGCTCCGTAACCACAACGTCAATAAGTTCTCCCGGCCCGCAAAAGGTGGTTACCTCATCCGTAATTACCGGAATCCGGTCGCGAAACAGAGGCACCGGTAAAATAGTACATTTCGCATGAATGCAGTTTTGCCACCCCCCAATTCCGTGTAACAACAATCCGTCAGAGTGAGTCACTACGTTGCCGTTGAAACGAGTATCCAACTCGGTAGCCCCAAGAATCACAATGTCTGTCATGCTGGTGTAATTACCTTTGCTATGATAGTTATATGCCTGAAATACAGATAAATCTATATGATTAATATTATTTTTGATAGACTGAACGGCTTCGAGGTCAAAAGCTTGAGCATCTAAAATATAGTCTAATACCCCATCTTCCAACATTTTAACCATGTATTGTGTACTGCCGCCAAATCCGAAACGAGCCTTTTGATTGTTGGCTTTTAACTGTTCGTGAAAATGAAGTCCCACAGAGAGTGAAGTGCCCCCTGCACCGGTTTGAATCCCCACCCCGTCTTTCAATAATCCTGCTTCCGAACAAAAACGAGCCGTCCATTCAGCCAACAGCAATCGATCCGGCGATTTAGTTACTTGTGTGGTGCCCGACACGATTTTTTCGGGTATCCCGATTTTATCAACAACTACCACATAATCAACGTAGTTTCCCTGAATCTGAAATGGCATACAAGGGAAAGGTATTAAATTGTCCGTAACGACAATCACTTTGTCGGCATAGAGCATATCCACAAGAGAGTATCCCAATACGCCGCATGCGGAAGCCCCTTCAACCCCGGTAGCATTCCCAAATGGATCGGCAGTCGGAGCTGCAATAACACAAATATCAATCTTGAGTTCTCCGTCTTGTATCGCTTGTACACGCCCTCCATGAGAACGAAGTACTGCACACCCTTTCATTCCGCCATAGGAAGTAAATTTTCCCAATGGCCCGTTCATTGAACCCTCAATACGGTTGATGGTTCCGTCTTCTAAATATTTTATGAGCGGATCATTACAGGGAAAAGAAGCCGTGGGCGCCCAAACCAAGTCCCGAACACCCGCCTCGTGCGCAACGTCAAAAATGGTGTTGCTCACTAAATCTCCATCTCGAAGATGATGATGCGTTGAAATCGTCATTCCATCCTTTAATCCGCAACGTTTTAATGCTTCTGCTAAGGATGATACAACTTTGTTCCCGTCATCGGGATAGTCAATACAAGTGGCAATCGGGGGTGCATATTTTCTACCCACAGGTCTGTGTTTCCGCAATCCTTGATAGGGAATAACCGATTCTCCGTTTACAATGGTAGGCACTCTTCGACCTGCCGCATTGACTAAAAATTTCTCACATTTCATCATGATTCAATTTTTTTCTGCAAAATTACACGATTTTTTCAATTAACCGCCCTTCAATCATAAAAATCTTGACAAAAGAATGAAAGTCAAAATGAGGGTATTTTGGAATCGTAAATAACTTAAAAATAATAAAATAGACTATAATCAGAAAAAAATAACGAGTAATGGGCAAGAAATGAATATTTTTTTGTACTTTTGCCGCTGTATTGCCCAGATGGCGGAATTGGTAGACGCGCCGGTCTCAAAAACCGGTGAGGTAACACTCGTGCCGGTTCGATCCCGGCTCCGGGTACAAAATAAAGTGCTGAAAATCTAATAGTTAGATTTTGGCACTTTTTCTTTTTAAAGTTTTTTATTTTTTATTTTTGGGCGTGCCGGCTTCGCCGTCGGTCTCCGGTTCCAAGTCCGCAGCCGGTAGTCGTGTGGCCGCAAAGCCACAAAAAGAGC
>CAZWCI010000182.1:0-2968 GCA_964632815.1 uncultured Lentimicrobiaceae bacterium
ATTTTTTGGTAGTCATCTGCCAATGCTGCAGAAGTCGGGGGGGCGTTGTGGTCAAGGACAATCAGCAGTTGGTCGGGATCTGCCACTTTCACGCCGTTCATTTTGGCAAAAGTTGCTGCAATACTGGCGGTATTGTCGTGTGTGAGCACCAAATCCGGTTTGGCAAACACAATAGAACCGCAATCGGCTCCGAGTACTTTTTCAACAAATGTTTTTCCCATATCAATTTTATTAATTTATGAACTTGATTATGTGTAACAACTATTAATATCCGATTTCAATAAGCCACTTGACGATACTTTCGGGCACGTCGGGAGAAATGGTCTGTTCAATGAGACCATATTCTGAAGGCAAGCCGGTTTCAGACTTTTGGAAAAGATGATTCAGCTTGGGAAAGGAGACAATTTTAGTCTGTTTATTCGGGGGCAGATTGCGACGAAGCACTTCCAGATGGGTGCGATAGCCAACCTGCAAATCATTTTCGCCGTTAAGGGCATATACAGGGCACCGAACTTTTTTGATAAAATCTTTCGTATCTATGTGAAAAAGATAGAAATACCAGGGAGATGCAATAATAGATAGCGTTGCCATTCTATTTTCAAAAGAGAGTCCGATTTTATTCTTTTGTTCATCAGAGTATTTGGCGTCGTAGTTTTCCAAAATCCGTTTACATTTTTCCAATGCTTTTTCTTTGGTTTTAGATTTTTCGATGGCACTATAAATCTTATTAGATATTTCGAGAGAAGCATTAATATCCTCTTTGGTAAAGTTGGAATCTTTTCCAGTAATGGCTTCAATTTGGTAGAGAAGTGTATTTTTCATTCCGTCGGCCATTCCTGCCATTGAAATCACAAAGTTCACCCGTTTATCGCAGGCGGCGGTCATAAAGGCAACCAGTCCTCCTTCGCTATGACCAAGCAATCCGGCAGAGATTTCTTGAAAACGTGGTTGTGCCGAAAGGGAGTCGATGATTAAAGAAACGGCATCGGCAAAGTCTTTGGTGTTGGCTTGTCTGAAAAAATATTGAGGAAGGTCGTCATACCGAAACACGGCATAATCATGACGGGTTAGGAAGTCGGCCATCACCTTAAAAGGCTTATGCCCCATGACGGTTTCGTCTCTATCTTGCCATCCTGAACCGGAAATCAAGATTACCAATGCACGGGGAGATTTGTTTTCGGGAAGAGTCAGTGTTCCTTTTATCCACGGTGATTTGGTATCGGGGTGAAGAATAGTCACCTCTTCTTCGCGATAAGGATACGGAGGGTGTGGCTCTTGGGGGCGATAAATCACCGGCCGGAATTCTATTTTGGAGAGCGACAATTTCCGTTTAAACTTCCCTTGCATAAAAGTCCCTACAATCATCTGCGTTGAGGAGTCATAGGTTCCTGTATAGGTGGTGGCCATAGAGCGGACTTTGAACTCAATAGAGTCGTGTTGGAAAGAGAAGAAATCGACAGCAATTCCGGTCACGAATTGGTCGGGGCTGTCGAGTTCTACTTTCACAGAATCGCCGTCGGGCAGGACTGCCATCACGAAGGATATCGAGTCGCCGGACATAATTTTGAGAGATCCTTTCCAAAAGCCCAGGAGCGATTCATAAGAATGTTGTGCTGAAATATTCAGACTGAGGAGTCCGCAAAGCAGGATTAGTGCAATTTTTTTGGTCATAGTTCAGATTATTTCAGCACATTACATTATTTTTCAGCGGCCTGGCAAGCGGTGATGGCCACAAGGCTGACGATGTCTTCCACGGAGCAACCACGGGAGAGGTCATTAATTGGGGCGGCCATTCCTTGCATCACAGGACCGATGGCTTCGGCGCCAGCAAGGCGTTGTACCAATTTATAAGCAATATTTCCCACTTCGAGGGTTGGGAAAACGAGCACATTTGCTTTTCCGGCGATTTCGCTTCCGGGAGCTTTAGATGCACCTACAGAAGGTACAATGGCAGCATCGGCTTGCAATTCACCATCAATTTTTAAATTCGGAGCCATTTCTTTGGCTATTCGGGTTGCATTAACTACTTTATCAACCATTTCATGTTTTGCGGAACCTTTGGTTGAGAAACTCAACATAGCCACGCGAGGATCAAGTCCGGCAATTTGTTTGGCGGTTTGGGCAGTCACAACTGCAATTTCTGCCAATTCATTTTCATTTGGATTTGGGTGAGCAGCACAATCGGCAAACACCATTATTCCGTTATCGCCCCATTGTTTATCTTTAAAGATCATCACAAAGGCACCGGAAACCACGGAAACACCGGGTAATGTTTTCACAATTTGAAACGCGGGACGGAGTACATCTCCGGTTGCATTTTGAGCTCCGGCTACTTCGCCGTCGGCTTCTTTACTTTTAATCAATAAAGTAGCCAAGTAAAGCGGATTTTCCACTAATTTGGCAGCTTCTTCCATCGTCATCCCTTTCTTTTTGCGGATTTCAAATAACATCTCCGTATATTGCTCTTTTTTCGGATTTTGTTTGGGGTTAATGATGGTTGCCTGAGGAAGATGAGTTAATCCAAATTCTTTTGCTTTGGCAGCAATCACGTCAGGATTTCCAAGCAGAATAACTTTTGCAAAGCCCTCTTTAATAACAATATCGGCTGCTTTTAAAGTTCTGTCTTCTTCGCCTTCGGGAAGTACAATCGTTTTGTTTGCCTTTTTGGCATTCTCTTTAATTTGGTCTATTAAGTTCATAAGTTTATATAATTAATAATGTAATATTTCGGTCTGCAAATGTACATCAATTTTTGGATAAAATCTACTAAAAAACAACTGAAAAGTGGGGGTGCGGTTGCAAGTTGCTTGCGTGAGGTTGTAGGCGGAAAGCCCGTAAAGACGGGAGGCGATGTTGCCGCTACCGCAAAAAAGCGACCGGAGGAAGCTCTTTTTGCGGTTTTGCGGCAACACGACTACCGGCTGCGGACTTGTAGCCAGAGACCGACGGCGAAGCCGGCACGCCCAAA
>CAZWCI010000183.1:0-2931 GCA_964632815.1 uncultured Lentimicrobiaceae bacterium
CGCCCTCACGCATCGGAACTCAAGTTGGTTCATTAATCAATCTTCCGTCCAATGGCAAAGTAATGAATGTGATTCTTTTTCATCTCTTGCGCATCATAAATGTTCCGCCCGTCAAAAATAACCGGATGTTTCATCAATTCTTTAACTTTTTGTAAATTAATAGCCCTGAATTCACTCCATTCGGTAACCAATAATACGGCGTCAGCTTGCTCAATAGTTTCATATACATCATGACAATAATGTACATCATTTCCAATTCTGCGATTGGCCTCTTCCATCGCTACAGGATCATATACCCGAATATTGCACTCCGCTTTTTTTAATAAATCAATCAAAACTAAAGAGGGTGCTTCCCGCATGTCATCCGTATTCGGCTTAAATGCCAATCCAAGTACTGCAATCGTTTTATTCGATATGTTTCCTTTGTAGTATTGACTCAATTTATTGAAAAGAACTTCTTTTTGTCTATCGTTAATCGTTTCAACCGCTTTTAATAAATCTAATGAATATCCATGAATATCTGCCGTCTTGATGAGTGCTTTCACATCTTTTGGAAAACAAGAGCCCCCGTATCCAATCCCGGCATAGAGAAATTTGCTTCCAATACGACTGTCACTGCCAATTCCTTTGCGCACCATGTTAATATCGGCACCAACAATTTCACAAAGATTGGCAATGTCGTTCATGAAACTGATACGTGTTGCCAACATCGAATTGGCTGCATATTTAATCATTTCTGCCGAAGAAATATCGGTGAAAATAATGGGATGACCATTTAATACAAATGGTTTGTATATTTTTTCAAAAAGAGTTTTCGCTTTTTCAGATTCAACGCCTACAACTATTCGCTCAGGTCTCAGAAAATCATTGATGGCATCCCCCTCTTTCAAAAATTCAGGGTTGGAGGCAATATCAAAATCTAGAGATAGTCCTCGCAAAGTCAATTCGTCTTTTATGGCTTTCTTTACTAATTTAGCCGTCCCTACTGGAACTGTACTTTTAGTGATAAGTAATACATATTTGTTCATATGCCGTCCCACTGTTCTGGCAACATCCAAAACATATTGTAAGTCAGCACTTCCATCTTCGTCAGGGGGAGTTCCTACTGCAGAAAAGATTACTTCAACATCATCCAAAATCGAAACCAATGAAGTGGTGAAAGTTAATCTTCCCTTCTGTATGTTGCGATCCAACATCTCTTCCAAACCGGGTTCGTAAATGGGAGATTTCCCCTTCTTGAGTTGTTCTACTTTTTCTTGGTCAATATCAACACATATAACTTCAAATCCAACATCTGCCAAACATGTTCCGGTTACCAAACCAACATACCCAGATCCAATAATTGCAATTTTCATAATACTCTTTTTAAAAAACGGGCAAAGATACGATTTTATAGGAATAAGTCTCTATATCTGCGATCTTTTTTTTATGGAAAAAAGTTCTTCTTTTAGCTTTTTTAAACGGATAATTTGCGGATTTTTCTTCTTATTCAGCAGATAATATCGCCATGCAGCTTTCCATTTGATAAATGCTCTTTTATACCCGTAAAAGATAAAAAGAGCCCCAAAAACAGTTCCAATGTATAGCAGAGATATTACGACCTTCTCCGAAATACATAAAACTATAAAAAAGAGGATGAGATAAATAATGGGAAATGAAATAATCACACTCAAAGCATAATGCAAAGAAGAATGTAACATAGGATCTTTAATTTTCCGCTTTAAAATATTCGGAAGCGAAAAAGGAATGATGTTGTGTATAAATCCGAAAAGAAAAATCGGAAACAGAAGAAATAAAACCGCCGATTGTAAAATTAAATGACAAAACGTGATTTTTTTATTGCTTATAAGCCAATCTCGTAAATTTAATTTTTTTAATTCGTTGCGATAATCACTCGCAGTTTGCATTAACGTTGCAAATGTGGAGGGATCTTGCTCTTTTAGACGATTAATATTGGCTACAATTGTAATATCTTCATTCAATTGCGTGTGTAAATATTGTTTATCTCTTTTCTTTAATTCTTTGAGCGGTGTGTGAAATATTGTGCGCAGTGTTTCATAGTCCTCATAATGTTCTTTATCTTCAATATCTAAAGACAACGACTTAATCTCTTTTTTTGATTTTTCGTTGAGGGCTATGTAAGCTTGATTGGGTTCCGTTTTGTATAATTCAAAGAATTCTTTAAAGGAAAAAGGCTTCCCCACAGTAACCAATAATTCACTCCGAAAGTTAAAATAGTCGGAATAGTGTATGTTTAGAGGAACAATTTGTAAATTTAATTCAAAATTAGCAAATTCTTCTGCCTTAAATGCGATTCGGGGAAATCCTTTTTTGAATGAAGATAAAAAATGTCCGGCCTGATGGCCTGCCTCAGGAAAAATGGCAAGTGTTCCGCCATCTTTCAAAACTTGAGCTGCAATGCCAAATGAAGTGTTGTTCTGCTCAATATCTTTTCGATTTCCATCGCGGGAGCGAAAAGTTGGCATAATTTTTAGAAATCTTAAGATTTTTGCAATCGTTTGATTCTTGAAAATATCGCCCCGTGCTATATAAACCGGTTGTCTTCGATCTGAAAACAGATAAAGAATCGCCAAAGCATCCATCAACCCGTTCTGATGATTCGAAATAATAAATGTCGGAACTCCTTTTGGCGGAATGTTCTCTTTCCCGTATATGTGAAACTTTTTGTAGTAAAAATGATTGTGCGTGAAACGTAAATAACGGTTCAGAATGTCGTAAAGTCTTGAAAAATGATTGATATTCT
Organism: uncultured Lentimicrobiaceae bacterium; assembly: GCA_964632815.1. Taxonomy (GTDB): domain Bacteria; phylum Bacteroidota; class Bacteroidia; order Bacteroidales; family WCHB1-69; genus DUOL01. The sequence continues at coordinate 2,765 of CAZWCI010000183.1, forward strand.
CAAAGTTAATCATGCCGTAAGTTTTTACTGAATCTATTCATTGAAGGTCATGCAAAAGTATGACTTTTTTGCAAAAACTCAAAAAAAAAGTTAAAAAAAGAAACCTAATATTATTAGGAGGAGTATTTCATTCCTTGATAGCTATTTTTTTCTTCGAGTGCTTTTTC
>CAZWCI010000184.1:0-2898 GCA_964632815.1 uncultured Lentimicrobiaceae bacterium
CGGCCGCGGACTTGGAGCCGGAGGCCGGCGGCGAAGCCGACACGCCCAAATAAAAATTAAAAAATTAAGAATTAACTACTTTTTCGAGTTCTTGATACCACTCTTCGCCATATTTACGTATTAACGCATTTTTTAAAAACCGATAGATTTTAATTTGTTTTTGTTTCCCATTCTCGCAAGCATTCCGGCAGACATGCCATTTATGATAATTGAGGGCTTCGTAATCGGGCAAAATTTTAATGCGGATGGGATAAAGATGGCAAGAGATGGGCTTTGGAAAATCAATTTCGCCTTCGTTGTAAGCCTTTTCAATGGCACATTTGGCGACACCATTTTCGTAGCGAATAAAAGCGCACGCTTCATCCGCCAGCAACGGAGTCACAAATTCTCCATCCATATCATAGTCTAAACATCCATCTTTTTCAATTTTGTTAACTCCTTCGTCGGTCATATACTTTTTAAAGACCGGATAGGCGTCTTCGAGATCGCCGATTTCATCGGGACTTAGTGGAGCCCCCACATCGCCGTCGAGGCAGCACATTCCTTTACATTCATTGAGATCACAACAGAAATAACCGTCCACCAATTCATCAGAAACGAGGACACCATTCACAATATACATAGCAAGAAAAGTTTAGAGAGGAATCAGATTCGCTCCAATTTAACAGTAAAATGCCGCATAATATCGGCTTCCCAGACAATTTTCATCCCGCGGGTAATTTGTTCCCGGCGGTCGAACACATTTTTGAGGGCAACGGCAATCACATCCATATGGTTGTTGGTATAAACACGGCGTGGAATGGCCAATCGCAGCAAATCCAGTCCGTTGAACCGATTTTGACGGGTTTGCGGGTCACGGTCGGCGAGGAGAAATCCTATTTCGCATCCTCTGATACCGGCTTCAAGGTACAATTCAGCCGTAAGCGTTTGGGCAGGAAATTCTTCTTTCGGCACGTGGGTAAGCACTTTCAACGCATCTACAAAGATGGCATGTCCCCCGGCAGGACGTTGGTAGGGGATATGAAATTCGTCCAATCTTTTGGCAAGGTATTCCACTTGTTTGATACGGGTTTCGAGACTTTCGAACTCCGTATTTTCGTCCAACCCGATGGCAAGTGCATTCATATCGCGACCGCTCATGCCGCCGTAAGTCAAATATCCTTCATAGATAATTCCTTTTACTTTTGCAGCATCGTACCATTCCTCAATATTGGTTGCCACAAAGCCGCCCATATTGACTATAGCATCTTTTTTGGCACTCATTGTCATACCATCGGCATAAGAAAACATCTCTTTGCAAATCTCTTTGATAGATTTATTGGCATAGCCATGTTCGCGAATCTTAATAAAATAAGCATTTTCGGCGAAGCGGGCCGCATCAATCAGTACCGGTTTTCCGTAACGAGAAGCAATTTCGCGAACTTCCTTCAGATTTTGCATGGAGACGGGCTGCCCGCCGGCAGTATTATTGGTAATCGTCACAATCACAAAGGGCACTTTATCGGCGGATTCTTGAAGCACCTTTTCCAATTTTTTGGGGTCCACATTTCCTTTAAAGGGTACTTCAAGTTGGGTATTTTTCGCTTCGTCGATGGTACAATCCACGGCAAAGGCCTTGCGTGATTCGATATGACCTTTCGTTGTATCAAAATGAGAATTCCCGGGAACTATATCGCCCTCTTTAACCAGACAGGAGAAGAGCACATTTTCGGCAGCACGGCCTTGATGCGTAGGCAACATAAATTCATAACCCGTAATGGCATTAATCATCTCTTTCATCTTAAAAAAAGAGGTGGCGCCGGCATAACTTTCATCCCCAATCATCATACCTGCCCACTGGCGGTCGCTCATGGCACCGGTGCCCGAATCAGTGAGTAAATCGATATAAACCTGTTCCGCTTTCAATTGAAAAACATTGTAATGAGCTTCTTTAAGCCATTTTTCCCGTTCTTCGCGGGTACTTTTTCTAATGGGTTCAACCATTTTGATTTTCCACGACTCTGCAAAAGGCAATTCCATAATAAAATATTTTAATTAAACAATATTACTTTTCTTTTTCGATCAGAGATTTACATTTAGGACAATCTCCACAGGCGATTGTTGTTTCATCGGACGTAATACTTTTGACTATTTTTCCTTCCGTAGTGTAATCAACCCATTTTCCCACACAAATACCATTTTCATAGTGTCCCGATTTTCCGACACGACCGTTTTTGTGATAGAATTTCCACTCGCCGACACGCTGTCCCGACTCATAATGGCCTTCATACAGCAGTTTCCCGTTGTCACGATAAACCTTATACTCCCCTTGTTCTTTTCCATTCACATAGAAAGCTTTGGTTTGCACTAAGCCATTTTCATGATATGCAAATGCAGGACCGTCTTTCACGGCACGCCACACCGAATCTTCTTTTAGGGTAGTAAACGAGCAATCTGTATATTTCTTTTTCCCTTGATAATAATGAATTTCTCTCTCCAATTCTTGCGTAAGATTTCCGGCGGAATCGAGTTTATAATACTGCACAATACCGGGCGTACTATCGGGATACACAGCCACCACAACTCTTCCGGGCATGGTATCATCGGGATCAACGACTGCCGAAGCTTCTTGTTTGGGAGAACAAGCATACGAAAAAGATAATAAACCAATAAATAGGACAATCTTAAATTTCAGACTCATGAGTTCTTTTTTTTGGCAAAAATAACCTATTTTATTGAATTAAAAAATAAGAATTCTCTAAAAAATTATGAAAAAAATGAAATAGTTTTTATTGTCTGTTTTTATTTTTTGGGCATGTCGGCTTCGCCGCCGGTCTCCGGCTGCAAGTCCGCGTCCGAAAGCCGTGTTGCCGCAAAGCCGCAAAAAGAGCTTCCTCCGGTCGCTTTTTTGCGGCAGCG
>CAZWCI010000185.1:0-2894 GCA_964632815.1 uncultured Lentimicrobiaceae bacterium
TTTTTTTTATTTAATTGTTGATATAAATATATCTTTAAATAGAAATTATATCAAAGTGGATAATATAAATTATATATGGATGTTTTGAATGGCAGTTTCTATACGTTTACTAACCTCAGAAATTCCCAAGAATTCAATAATATCAAATAAATCCGGACCTTTTGCAGCACCGACTATTGAAAGTCGCAAACAATTCATTATTTGTCCTGTATTGAGTCCGTGTGCTTGAATATATTCCATTGTTTTATCATGTGCCATGGTTTTATCAAACGGTTTGAGATCATTCAATAAACATTTTATTTCAGAAAGTCTTAATGGTGTATCTTCTTTCCATCTTTTTTTAATCACTTGTTCATCATAGTGGTCAGGGCGAGTGAAAAAATAGGAGCTATGATCCCATAATTCGTTGGCGAAATAGATTCTGTCTTTTACCATTTCGACTACTTTGATTACTTTTTCTGTAGAGATTTGGATATTATGGTCTTGAAGAATCGGGATGAATTGTTTTGCCAATTCATCTGTCGGCATTAATTGAAGATATTGATGATTGAACCATCTTGCTTTTTCAAGATCGAATTTCGCTCCGGATTTGCTTATTTTTTCAATCGAAAATAGTTGTATCAATTCATCCATCGTCATTATTTCTTGGGTAGTCCCGGGGTTCCATCCAAGAAGTGCGAGCATATTTACTACTGCTTGCGGAAGATAACCACTTTCTCTGTATCCGGAAGAAATTTCTCCTGTTTGAGGATCTTCCCATCGGAGTGGAAATACAGGAAATCCAAGTCGATCACCATCCCGTTTACTCAATTTTCCATTTCCTTCAGGTTTCAAAAGTAGTGGCAGATGGGCAAATTGTGGAGCTTGCCAACCAAATGCTCTGTACAATTCTACGTGCAGTGGGGCAGAGGGCAACCACTCTTCTCCTCTGATGACATGGGTGATTTCCATCAAATGATCATCCACAATATTGGCCAGATGATATGTAGGCATTCCATCCGATTTAAATAAAACTTTATCATCTAAAAGTCCGGAATGAATTGTTACTTTTCCTCTAATTAAATCATTAACTTCAATTTCTTGATCTTCTTGATGTTTAAATCTTATTACATAAGGAGCTCCGGAGGAAATTTTTTGTTCAACCTCTTCGGGAGAGAGCGTTAAGCTATTACACATTTGGTGTCGAGTATGGACATCATACTGAAAATTTCTTTTTTCTGATTCTGCCTCTTTTCTTTTTTTCTCAAGCTCGTCTGCCGTATCAAAGGCAAAGTATGCATTTCCATTTGCAATCAAGATATCAACATATTGTTTATAAATCTGTTTTCTTTCCGATTGTTTGTATGGACCGAATTTTCCACCAACATGAACGCCTTCGTCAAACTCTATTCCTAACCATTGAAAAGCTTCAATAATATAAGCTTCTGCTCCGGGAACAAAACGTTGTTGGTCCGTATCTTCAATACGCAAAATCATTGTTCCGCCATTTTTTTTAGCGAAAAGATAATTATACAAAGCGGTTCTTACGCCTCCGATATGGAGAGGTCCGGTTGGACTGGGTGCAAATCGTACTCTGGGTTTCATGGAATTCTTATCTTTAAGTTTTTTAAATATGGATAAGGATTTTTTATAAAAAAAGAGGCCATATAATCCAGCCTCTTCTTTTTATAATTTTGGATTATTTCATTTTATTTTTGATAGAAATAGACTCTATTATCAAGAATATCAGCTTTATTTTTTAAATCTTCAAGAATAGTCATTTCATTACGAGTTCTACCTGTAACCATATTTTTTACAAGCATTCTTTCGTAAACCAAACCTTGACTGGGTTGTGATTCTTCAAGACTATTTATATTAACTAAATAAAGATAAAATTTACCTGAAAGAAGATGAAGCTTTTGATCTGCTTGAAGTGTGAATAGTTTTCCGATGGCACTATTTTCAACTTGAGCATTTTGATAAAGATCTAATCCGTAGCTTAGTGGAACGCTATCACGTACGGCAGCTCCGTATTTGTTTGCAAGTTGTTCTATAGTACTTCCTTTTTCCATCTCTTTTGTAATAGTTTCTTCTACCATTTGTAGTTTTTTCTTTGCAATCAGTTCTGCTTCGATTTCACTTTTTACCATATCATACTCGGCAATTCCCTTTTCTTTGATATTACGCAGAGCGGCTACTGCAAATAAACGATTATCTATTTTTATTACATCGGAGATGTCTCCTAATTCTGTCGCATCATTATATGCCCAAGTAACGATGTCACGGCAATTTTGCAATTCTTGAATAGTTGCAGCCATTGAAGTTACCCCAATACCTTTTAAAACTTGAATTCCGTTTTTATTTGCAGTTTCAAGGAATTTATCCGGAGAGGTGCTTTCAGCAACCAATTGGTTTGCGTTTGATCTGATTTGTGAAATAGTTGCATCTGAAGCTTTTATTTCAGTCGGATAGATTACAAATAATCTCTTTTCAATAAGTTTTGTTTGTGAGATTGGTTGGAAAATAATGTATGCTCCTTGATTTTCTTGAATATAAGGATCTTTTTGGTTGTATGCAAGAATAATAGAATCATATAATACACGATAAGTTGATTTTTCAACAACCCATAAAGTTGAATCAGATGCATTTCTTCCTCCGAGATAGTTAGGCAATAGTGAAAATATAGCATTTGGCGATGATTCTAAAATTTGTTTTAAACTATCGGCTTCCGTTTTTGCTTGCTCTTTAGTTCTTTTAGAACCTGCATTTTGTTCTGTTTTATAATCAACCACGAGATATGCTACTTGCACGGAATCAGGACGCAAAGAGGAACCATATACTTTTCCGAAATACCACATTCTGTTTTCATAGTTGAAAGGTTCAATCACAGAACCTACAGGACGTTCAAAAATTAA
>CAZWCI010000186.1:0-2867 GCA_964632815.1 uncultured Lentimicrobiaceae bacterium
TGAAATATAGCTTTAGAAATCTTTTTTTGTAAAAAAACTTTTTGGACACCCTCTGTCCTTCGGCGATAAGAATACTTGTAAATCAACACAATAAAAGCGTCGCCGAAGGACGGGGTAGGTACCATGACTCTTCATCGAAATCTCATCACCGCCGCCTCTCCTTTTTGCCCGGCCTGCGCACGTGTTTCGTGGCAGATTGTATTGTGACCGCCAAAACTAACTCTTTTTGATTAGGGGGCTATAGGCGTAGGGAGAATGGGGCAATGGAGTACAATAAGTTGCAAGTTGCGAAGCGTGAGGCGTTTAGGTGGAAGGCCCGCAAAGACGGGAGGCGATGTGGACGCTGCCACAAAAAAGCGACCGGAGGAAGCTCTTTTTGTGGCTTTGCGGACACACGACTACCGGCTGCGGACTTGTAGCCGGACGCCGGCGGCGAAGCCGACACGCCCTAAAGAAAAATATAAACTTGATTCCCTATTTTGATCTGAAGATCCGGATAGTCCCAATAGATGCTTTGTTCCTCTTTTTTTTAAAAGATAAAATCTGTATTTAAAAATTTGGATTTATCATCTTTGATAATCTCTGTGATGATTTGCCGGTTTGTTTCATTTGACTTGGCGGCTACCAGAGTTCGGATTGAAAATACTCTTAATGCATCCGTCACCGACAGGGTTCCCTCTGCAGAATCTTTTCGACCGGTAAACGGAAAGGTGTCCGGTCCGCGCTGACATTGAGAGTTTACATTTACGCGACATACCTGATTGACAAAAGTGTCTATCAACGTGGCAATTTGGTCGGCATTTTTTCCGAAAATAGACGCTTGTTGTCCGTAGTTGGAATTGATGACATATTGGAGTGGTTCTTCAATGTCTTTATAGGTTACAATAGGAATTATCGGTCCGAATTGCTCCTCGCTGTAGATGTCCATTTGGTCATTTACTCCGGATAAAACTGCGGGATAAAATAAAGATAACGAGGTTTGTCCTCCGTTTGCATTCTCAAGTTTAGCTCCGTGCGCAACAGCATTTTCAATCAATTTTTTCAAATATTCAGGTTTCCCTTGTTCTGGTAGTGGGGTGATATCAACGCCTGCTTCCCACGGGAGACCAATGGATAATTCTTCCACCGCCGCCGCAATCTTTTTAATAAATTCGTCGGCGATACTTTCATGCACAAAAAGAATTTTTAGAGCAGTACAACGTTGTCCGTTGAAAGAGAGTGTTCCTAAAACACACTCTTTTACGGCTGCATCAATATCTGCATCCTCTAATATGATAGCCGGATTCTTGGCATCCAATCCCAAAACCGATTTTAAACGATGAAGTTGAGGATGTGCTTTTTTAAGAATATCGGCCGTTTTACTTGATCCGATGAAGGCCAACACATTTACTTTCCCAGATTCCATTAATGGGCCAATCACGGTAGTGCCGCTTCCATAAACGGTATTTACGACTCCTTTGGGAAACGCTTCTGCGAAAGCACGCAAAAGAGGTTCGTGAAGTAAGACACCCATTCTTGGGGGTTTGAATACTACCGTATTTCCCATGATTAATGCGGGAATGAGTGTCGTATAAGTCTCATTCAACGGATAATTAAAAGGACCCATACAAAGCACTACGCCTAATGGAGTTCTTCTTATTTGAGCAATAATTCCTTCCGAAATGGTGAAACGGGAGGAGTCACGGTCTAAATTCTTAACTGCTTCTATGGTATCGTTGATATATTCTACGGTTCTGTCAAATTCTTTTTCGGAATCGCTTCGTTTTTTGCCGATTTCCCACATGATGAGTTTCACAATTCTTTCCCGTTGCGCTTTCATCATCACGACAAACTTTTTAACACACGCGATACGCTCTTCAACGGTCATATTTGGCCAAGTACCTTTTCCGTGATCGAATGCGGCAGCAGCGCTATTTATGGCTTCAATGGCCTCTTTTGGTCCCATAGAAGGAAAAGCCCCCATGTAATTGTCTAATTTACCGTCTTTTTGTATATATATAGGAGAATGGACATCTTTGTATGGACCTGCCCAAGTTCGAATCTCTCCGTGGAGCAAATAAGAGGACTGAATTATTGGAATTTCAATACGGTCATTTTCTTTAATTTCACTTTCAGCTACAAAAATATTCTGCAAATTTCTCATATCTATATTCTTATTTTTTATTATATATCTTTTTAATTAAAAAGCAAAAGTAACGATTTTAAATGAATAATTCAGCCAATTTATACTAAACAGATAAAAATGCGTTTAATTAACAACGACAAATTTAAACCAAAGCAATGAAGAAGAAAAAAATACTATTTGTTTGTTTGGGCAATATTTGCCGCTCGTCGGCAGCAGAAGCCATCATGAAGAAAATATTGGAGCGTGAAGGATTCAACGAAGTTATTGAGGTGGATTCTGCCGGTATTATTTCAACCCACCGTGGGCAACTTCCCGATCCGAGGATGCGTAAATACGGAGCTCTGAGAGGTTACGAAGTGAATAGTATTTCCCGCCCCGTAGTTTCCGAAGACTTTCATTATTTTGACATGATTATCGGCATGGATGACCAGAATATTGCGGATTTGAAGAAAAAAGCTCCCTCCCGAGAGGCTGCTTTAAAAATTAGTAAAATTGATCGATATTTTAGATATCATGATCACTCCTATATTCCGGATCCGTATTACGGAGACAAAACGGATTTCGATCTTACCATTGACCTTCTCGAAGATGCCTGCGAAGGACTTTTGGAAGAACTTCGGAATGAATAAATTTTATTGGTGTCCGGTAAAATAAGTGCCAAGAAAATAAGGTACGACCTCGGGGAAGGCCGGCAATCAAAAGTTCCTCAAAGAAATTATCGAAAGTTGTTTATTTATCTTTT
>CAZWCI010000187.1:0-2860 GCA_964632815.1 uncultured Lentimicrobiaceae bacterium
AAAAAGCGACCGGAGGAAGCTCTTTTTGTGGCTTTGCGGCAACACGGCTACCGGCTGCGGACTTGGAGCCGGACACCGACGGCGAAGCCGGCACACCCAAAAAGAATTGATAAATATTGTTTATAATAATAATTCTGCCAAGCTAAGATTTTTGTATTTTTGAAATCCGTTTTAAGAGCAGAATTATGCTTGTTATTATTCACCATTTAATACAATAATAAGTTGGTTCCGCCGTTGAACAAATAACTGAATTAAACCTTATAGAGATAGTAACTTTTAGATTGAAATAATATGAAAAAAAAGATTGAATTTTGTCTATTGTATCGGGATATGTGGCAATCTTCGGGAAAATATGTACCCAGAGTGGATCAATTGAAGGAAATCGCTCCGGTGATTGTGAAGATGGGATGTTTTTCGAGAATTGAATCGAATGGTGGCGCTTTTGAACAGGTAAACTTATTGTACGGAGAAAATCCGAATAAAGCGGTTCGAGAATGGGTAAAACCGTTTAATGAAGCGGGCATCAAGACCATGATGTTGGAGCGTGCGTTGAACGGATTACGGATGTTTCCGGTGCCGGCGGATGTACGACAATTGATGTTTAAAGTAAAAAAGGCTCAGGGTGTGGATATTGCCCGTTCGTTTTGTGGGTTGAACGATCCCCGGAACTTAGAGCTTTCGGTAAAATATGCCAAAGAGGCAGGGATGATCTCGCAGGCGGCACTCAGCATTACCTATTCGGAAATCCATACCGTAGAATATTATATGAGTGTGGTGGATGAAGTAGTGAAATTCGGAGCTGATGAGATTGCCTTAAAGGATATGGCAGGAGTTGGCAGACCGGTCATGTTAGGACGACTGGTAAAAGCCATCAAGGATAAATATCCCCATATTTTAGTTCAGTACCATGGACACTCCGGACCGGGCTTTTCGGTAGCTTCGATGTTGGAAGTGGCCAATAACGGGGTTGACATTATAGATGTGGCCATGGAGCCGCTTTCTTGGGGAATGGTTCATCCTGATGTCATCACCATTCAGGCCATGTTGAAAGATGCCGGTTTTGATGTGCCGGAAATTAATATGAATGCTTACATGGAAGCAAGAAGTTTAACGCAGAAGTTCATTGATGACTTTTTGGGTTACTTTATTGATTCTAAAAATAAAATGATGTCTTCCTTATTAATTGGTTCTGGTTTGCCCGGAGGCATGATGGGATCGATGATGGCCGATTTGAAGGGAGCTCACAATGGTATCAACATGTTTTTGCGAAATGCCGGCAAAAAGGAACTGACGGAAGATGAATTATTGGTTCAATTGTTTGACGAGGTAAGTTATGTATGGCCAAAATTGGGAAATCCACCATTGGTTACCCCTTTCAGTCAGTATGTGAAAAACGTGGCTTTAATGAATATTCTCCAAATGTCCCAGGGCAAAGAACGTTATAGTCAAATTGATAAAAACACCTGGGACATGATATTGGGACGAACCGGGAAATTGCCGGGGACGTTGGCACCAGAAATTGTGGCGCTGGCCGAAGAAAAAGGTTATGAATTCTTTACCGGAGTTCCTCAGGACAACTATCCGGATGAATTGCCCGCTTTCCGCAAAGAGATGGAAGAACAAGGCTGGGATTTGGGACAAGACGAAGAAGAGTTGTTTGAGTTGGCTATGCATGATCGTCAATACAGAGATTACAAATCCGGAATTGCCAAGAAGAAATTTGAAGAAGAGTTGGAAAAAGCAAAGAACAGTTCCGACATTAAAGTAGTCATCAAAGAAGTTAAAGCACCTGAAGTGATTAAAGAAGAGCTCATTGCAAAAATCAGACAAGAGCATCCGGAAGCCAAGCCGGTGACTGCAACGGTCTCTGGGACTGTATTGTGGGAGTTGGCAATAGATGAACCTTCCCTAGAAAAACCGATAGGCACCAAGTTTGAAGAGGGAGATGTAATATGCTTCGTATCAGCCTATTTCGGCAATGAAGAGATCAAGTCATTGTACCCGGGAAGACTATGTGCTGTAGTCGCTAAACAAGGCGATAAAGTAATGAAAGGCGAAATAATTGCATTTATAGAATAAAAATCCTTTGTAGTTTTATTTTTTTTCTTACTTTTGCATGGAAATAGGCAACCTCCTCATAAAAGAAGTTGTCTATTTCCATAATAATGAGCAGTGTTCAAATAGTGAAATCGGTGAGCATATTCAGAAGCAAAACATTCAACGCTTTCTTGGGGTTATTATGCTTGATGGGAATGTCTTTTTCCGTTTTGGGACAAGGCATGGGGAATTATTACCTGAGGACAAACACCATCGTAAGTGTAACTTCATGTGCCGGTTTTATTTATGACAGTGGCGGACCTACTGCAAACTATTCCGACAATTCCGATTCACGGATTGAGGTCTTTTCGGCCCAATCGGGATTTATGGTCACCGTCAGCGGCACGATATGGTTAGAAACCGGAGATACGTTGATCATATATGACGGAGCCGGTATCGGGGGAACGATTCTCTTTAAAGGAACCAGTCCATCCAATGGTACTGCATTAACTATTCCTACTTATACTTCCACGACCGGTCCGTTGACCATTCGTTTTATTACCAACGGCAGCGGAAATGCACAGGGTGTAGAACTGATGATTAGTTGCATTGATCAGAATGTCTATGTGGAAGACCCGCCTGAAGACACCGCGAGTTGTATTAATTTTACGGACTTAACAGGCAGTCAGGTTACGTGTTATTATGGAGTTTTTGCAAATCCATATCAAAATATTGGAGTTGATCCTGGTAGACATCAGGTAATGACAGATGTGAATCAGGTAGATCAATATACCAATGGACTTCTTAAATGTGTGTGTCCGGG
>CAZWCI010000188.1:0-2858 GCA_964632815.1 uncultured Lentimicrobiaceae bacterium
TCCGGTCGCTTTTTTGTGGCAGCGGCACATCGTCTTCCGTCCTTGCGGGCTTTCCACCTATGCCCTCACGCGATGGAACGGTAATGTCCCAAAAAGTGTGTATGGTATAAGTTCATAAGGAGTTTGTTTTGAAGAGAAATCTATTCTTGTAAAAATTGGGACAAATAACCGCTATTTTTCAATATAAACATCAATTAAACCATCGGGGGCGGTAATGTATATGATTTTGTTTTCGCGGTCTATGCGGTCAAAAAACTCATCTATGGCAGGGATTAAAATCTCTTGTCCGTGATAATCAATTTGCATAATCGGTTGCTTGCTGATGTCAATGAAATCAGTACAAAATCCGATTTCTCCTTTAACCTGATCGATGACCTGGAAGCCGATAACTTCATGATAGTAAAATTTATTGTCGGTTAGCGGAGGAAGCATACTGAGAGGCAAATAGAGCTCCGCGCCAATTAACTCTTTGGATTTTTCAAAATCAACATCTTTGAATTTGACAACGGCCGTCTGCTCATCGCGAAAACCGAATTGCTCAATAATAAAAGGTAATAATTCATCGTCTAATTGAATGAATACCGCATCTAAATTTTCGTATTTCTTCGGCTCATCCGTATCTAAATAGATGAATAATTCGCCCTTGTATCCAAAAGGCTTGGTAATTTTTCCTAAATAAAAATAATCTTTATTCATAATTTCGTGTTATGTTGTTGATTCCGAAGAAGAATCATCACCCAACAAATCCGGTCTGCGTGTGCGGGTGCGCGAGATTTGTTGTTCAATTTTCCACTCTCGGATAAGCTTTTCATTTCCCGACAATAAAATGTCCGGGGCCTTATGTCCCTCATAATTAGCAGGTCGTGTGTACACGGGGGCAGACAATAATCCGTCCTGAAATGAATCGGATAGGGCAGAGGTCTCATCATTTAAAACGCCGGGCAGTATGCGAGCGAGGGAATCTGTTACAACCATTGCCGGCAACTCGCCGCCTGACAATACATAATCTCCGATGCTGATCTCTTCCGTAACGTACAGTTCACGAACTCGCTCATCCACTCCTTTGTAATGGCCACATAAGATAATAATGTTTTGTTGCAAACTTAAACGATTGGCATGTTGCTGATTAAACGTTTTTCCGTCCGGCGTCATGAATAAGATCGAATCATAATTTCGTTCCTTCTTCAGGGCTTCAATACAGCGTGCAATCGGTTCAATCATCATGACCATCCCTGCTTCGCCCCCAAAAGGATAATCATCTACCCGATGATGTTTGTCGGTGGAATAATCTCGAATATTGTGGATGGCAATTTCCAATAATTGTCGATTAATCGCCTTTTTAATAATCGATTGAGAGAAAACTCCCTGAAACATCTCCGGAAAAAGGGTTAATATATCAATGCGCATGAACTTATATTTTTTCTATCATCATCAGTCCATCCCGTAATGGCAATATCAAATTTTTTACTTGAGAATCGGCTTGAACGTAGTCATTGAATGTCCTAATGGCTTCTGTGTCCGGGTCTTTCTCTTCTGTTTCATCAATAACTTTTCCGCTCCACAATACGTTGTCAACCAGCATGATGCCTCCTTTTCGCAACTTTGGAAGCAAAAGCTGATAATATTTGATGTAATCCTGCTTTTCGGCATCCAAAAAAATTAAATCCCAACTCTTGTTGAGGGCAGGGATAATTTCCAGCGCATCCCCGATATGGAGTGTAATTTGCGCTTGTCGCGAGGATTCCCCAATGTATTGCAAAATCATATCCTCTAATTCCTCATTGATTTCAATGGTATCCAATGTTCCCCCGCTGCGCAAACCGTTTGCTAAACAGAGCGTTGCATATCCTGTAAAGGTTCCGATTTCAAGAATGTGCTCTGGTTGAATCATCTCGGAAAGCATTGACAATAAAGCTCCTTGCAACGGGCCCGAAAGCATCCTGGGACGAAGAACCCTGACATGCGTGGCACGATTCAACCGATATAAAAGATCCCGCTCCGGCGTTGTGTGCGCTTCACAATATTCTTCTATTTCCGGTGGAATTATCGAATTCATAGCCAATCTCTTGTTTTTACGCTGCAAAGATACTATTTTATCGGGAAAAGTCTCAATTTTTTGTATATTTGCCGCAAGATTATTGATATGAAACTGCTTATTGTTTTATCACGTTTTCCCTATCCTTTAGAAAAAGGAGATAAATTACGTGCCTATAATCAAATTCGTATTCTCTCTCAATATCATGATATCTATTTGGCTGCTTTTTCCGACAGAAAAGTATCTTCCGGGGCTAAAAAGGAATTAAAACAGTATTGCAAGTCTATCCGTATTTTTAAGCTCAATTTTGTTGGACGGATGATTCAAATGGTGCGTTTTTTCTTTAAAGGGTTGCCTTTTCAATGTGCCTATTTTTACAATCGCCGCGCACACAACCAATTCCTCCGTTTTGTGGATGAAGTGAAACCCGATCACCTTTATTGCCAGTTGGTGCGTACTGCCGAATATACCAAACATGTTGCCGTTAAGAAAACACTCGATTACCAGGATGTACTCTCTAAAGGAATGCACCGTCGCTGTGAAGTGGCCCCGTTCTACCTGAAACCGCTTTTTAAAATGGAATATGAACGGCTTCGTCGCTACGAAAATGAGGTATTCGACTATTTCGACCATAAAACGATTATTACAGGGGTCGATCGTGACCTTTTGCCCCATTCCCAAAATGAACAAATTCATGTCATTGCCAATGGGGTAGACTTTTCCTGCTATTCCCACATAGAATCGCATAAAAAATACGATTTGATTTTTTCCGGAAATATGAGCTATGCGCCCAATGTCGAAGCGGCAGAGTTTATTGTGAAGA
>CAZWCI010000189.1:0-2853 GCA_964632815.1 uncultured Lentimicrobiaceae bacterium
AAGGTGTCTCCGTAGTAAACAGTAACATTTCCACTTGGTGAAATGGTTCCGTTGTTTCCGGTAGTCGCCACAATGGAAAAAGATGGAAGTATGGGAGTTCCACAGACATAAATGTGACGAATAATTGTGTCACTCGTTATTACCATGGTGTCACATATTGAATCTGTTGTGGTGGGTGTGTATCTAAGGTATAGCGTTCCTCCGGCAGAATTCATTTGAACGGTTGAACTCCACGAAATTTTATTCAACGAGATTTCAAAAGGAGGAGAAGTAGTCACAGATATTGGATCGGTAAGGTAATGCCCGGTAATAAGGGTACTATCTATATCTCCGGTGGTGTTAATTAAAGTGGTGAAATTATAAGAACTGTCACTGAGGGTAATGTTTTGTGGTAGGTTTTCATAAATGGAGATATCATCAATTACAACTCCGTATCCGTAATGATTAATGCCTTCAAAGGCAATGAGATATTGACTGCTTGGATTCGGTAGCGAAATGCGATGTTCTGTCCATACCGGAATATCAGAATTGTAGTATTGAAGAAGAGTCCACGCTCCATTTTCTTGGGTTTTGTAATAAATTTTTAATTCATCCTGATCTCCGTTCCAAACCTCTTGGGCATGCCAAAAGGATAGCTCCGGATTAATCATTCCGGATAGATCAAATATTGGACTTATCAATTTTGTCGTAAATGCCGAAAAAGAGGAAAATGCAAAATAGGCATTGTAATTTCCGCTATGTGCACTATTTATACTGGAACCGCTATATGCCCCGGTTCGATAGTCCCAACTCACTGTGCCGTATGCATACTCTTCTGACCAACAATAGGGGATTGAACCACTTTCAAAATTTTCATGCCAAGGAAATGTATCTACTGCTCCGCAAATAGTAGCTTCTAAGTGTATGATTTTATTGGAAGCACCCGGACTACTGCAAATAAGAGAATCTTGATAATCTCCTGTGGATATTGTATTAAATTTTGTGTAACAAACTCCTCCCGTTGGGGGAATCTTTATTTGATTACTCCATGAAAGTTGATCTTTGGATATCTGAAAGTAAGACGTAGGAGAAGCTATGGTGATGGTAATTGAGTCCGTTAGATAGTTCCCGATAATAGTCGTACTTTTGATTGAAGGAGGATTGAGTATTGTCCCTTGAAAACTTAGAGAAGAAGGATTTGTAACAATTTCACTGGATAATGGGCCATATCTGAATTGAATGGAATCTCCCACAGAGGTAATGTCTTCAATAGTAATGCCGATAGCTGTTCCATCGGTCAAAAAAGGAGCCGGATTGCTTGTGAGGTTGAATTGCGTTCGACCTGAATTGGAACTGTAAAAAGATTGAGCTAAATTTCCATTATTGGTCGTTGTTCCGCCCGGCCTGAAAACATAAACTTCATCAAAATAATATGAGCCGTCATAATCTGCATTTCCTCCGTAATTTTGATCTATTCTGTATATGACAATTCCACTTCCATAAACCATACTTTCAAAAGAATCCGTTGTTCTTCGATATTCCAAAAGTATAAATTGATTAGGGTCATTGGTGGCAATTTTATAGCATTTTCCCGAATTGTTTCCCGAACCTAAAGATCTTAATGTGTATGTGCCGTATCGTGTGATTTCAGGAATTGAATCAATCCAATTTCCATAAACATATTTCATGTACGCTCCCATGTGTTGGGGCGGATTGGCTGTGTTTTCCATAATGTCCCATCTCCCCACAGGAACTAAATGATCCCAGTCTGTACTGTAATGATATAAATCCGGTGCCCCTAAAGTATGGAACATCTCATGGCAAAGTACGGCATTGTTAAAATAACCGGTCGCTCCTTCCAACTGAAAGTTGAAATCAAAAGCTCTTTTTCCGTTAATAAGAACGGTCCTGTCATATAATGACCAGCGATGTGGCCATAACAAATCACTCCATGCACTAACATTTCCTTTTACGACAAAACAAATGTTGTCAACCAATCCGTCTTGATTGTAATCTATGTTTAATCCTGAATGGATGGAGCTTTTTACATAGTTGATGGCTCGCTCAAGTAAGGCAAATTCTCTTGTTCTCCTTTGAGTTTCTGTGGAGTATCCGGAAGGATTGCTGGAAGAGTAGGGTAGGTAATAGTTCCTTGCGTATATGTCTTCATAGGAAAGAATCGTGTTCCCACTTGGAGCAGGATAATAAGAGGAATTAATGTATAGTTGCTGATACGAAACTTGTTTAAAGTAGTTATACATAGAGTTCGCTCCGGAGGTGCTTTCATTAAACATGTTGTCAACCGTACTGAATGGAGTCGTTAAATCAGCATCTCCCAAAAAACGAATGAATATTACCAAGTTGTTGATATTCCCATGATTTGTTTCTACCGCCCGACTTCTTCGGTAAGAAGACCGAATCTCCTCCGCCGGTAACATCCGCGAGTTCCAAATGGCCCGAATTTCTTCATTCGATTTTCTAACGCGCGGTTCTAATTGTAGTATTCGGGGATTGGCTTTGCCGACAATGTGTTCACTTGGAACTACGAAATCCCCCTCTTTTATGGCATATACATAATACCCCGTTTCAATATTCTGTATAATGGTGTATCCGTTTTGATCATGATAGTAATGATAAAATTCATCTCCACTGACAAAACAATATATTGTATCTCCCGAAGGTTGAATTAATGTACAAGGTATATTCTCGATATATGCCGCTCTTGAAAAAGAACACGAGAATATAAAAAAGATGATATATAGAAAGATTTTTTTTCTCATATTCCTTTTCTTTAGTTTGACAAAGGTATAATTATTTTTTTTATTTGGGCGTGCCGGCTTTGCCGTCGGTCTCCGGTTCCAAGTCCGCAGCCGG
>CAZWCI010000190.1:0-2848 GCA_964632815.1 uncultured Lentimicrobiaceae bacterium
AAAGCGGACAATTTAAGCACATTTTGTTTTTTGTAAGTGGTATCCCACTGATTATGATTGCCTTGATAATAACTATAGAGATAATCCGGAGAAATTCTGTAGAAATTCCCGTTCAAACCGACAAAGTGCTCTTTTGTTCGATTCAGTGCCCATTCCACTTTTATATTTGCCTGAGCGTCATTATGATTATAATCGGCAAAGCTATAGGCCAGTCGCGCATAAATATCCATAACCGAAAAAAGTCGGATATGCGTTTGACCGAACAGCGTAAACGTATTTCCAAAATATTGTCGTGGCTTGGTCTCTGTATATTCATGGCGCAACCCGCCGGAAAAATGGATGAAATATTTTTTAGAGGACAACTCCGTATACGGTTGATAGGAAGACCACTGAATGATATTGATAATGTTGTAGTAGCGAAGCGAATCGTTGGTCGTATCGGGAGAAAGGAAAAATCTGTCCTGATAATAGTTGGAATCCGGTTGTATATCCGTGTAATTTACTTCCAATTGCTTGAATTGAAAAGTATGAGTGAGGGTTCCCAAATAAAAAGGTTTTTTACCGGCAATTTTCTTAGGGGTCGTGTAGAGATTGACATAATGTTGCAACATCAAATCATGAGTATTTATTTTAGTATTGGCATAATACAAATTCATGTTATACCCCTGTAAATTGGCTGAAATTTGATTTGAAAAATCATTCATCTCAACCAATCCGCCATTTTCCTCAATTTTAAAACGATTATAGATATAAGAAAGCCTTATTCCATAAATTTTAGAGGGCAACTCATAATGCAGCAAAATATCCCCATTAATGTTTCCGATTTTCTGGTGTGCATAATAGCCTTCATTGATAGAACCCGTCAAGTTAAAGGCCACATTCAAACCTTTAACATTTTGAGCATGGGTAGCGTTGAATATATGCTCTGCCGGAATTCCATAGGTATAATTGATACTCGTATAAGAAGTTTTCAGTTTATACAAGGCCAAATCTTTCTGTTTTTTAAAATAAAGCAGATACGGAAGTTGCAAGTAGGTAAATCCGACTTCCCGTTCAAAATCAAAAGGAATTGCCTGATGCGCCTGACCGGAAATGCCTAAAGATTGATAGAGATTTTCCGTACTGAAAAGAGGGTCAAAATGGTGGGCATCAATTAGCATGGTATCGACCGACTTGTATTTGAGCGGAATTATAAATAACGGATCCGTAAAGGCAAAATCCACCGGCATGTAGGCAGGCGAAAAGGCCATGGCCGAATCAATAACCGGAATATTCGATTTTCCTTCATTTTCTTGGCTAAATAGAACCATTTGAATGACAAGGAATCCGAATAAAAAAATATATTTTCTTAATTTACAATATTTTATATATATTTTCATCTCTTTCTTTCAAACCGCTAATTTACACATTTTTATTTTTTTTCGTACCTTTGCCTTTTATTTTCTTACTTTTGTCTGTATGAATAATGAAATTGTACTCAAAGAAGTGCTCAACAAGAGGGATTTAACTACCTTTATTCGCTTTCCGCGGAGTTTATATCATAAATCACCCTATTATGTGCCGGCTTTGGAAGAAGACGAACGGAAGACACTGACCCAACACCCCGCGCTGGCTTTTTGCGACTTGCGTTTATGGCTGGCTTTTCGTAACGGAAAACCTGTTGGCCGCATCGCCGGAATTATCAACCGTAAATGTAATGAATTCAAAAATCAACAACGTATTCGCTTCGGCTGGTTTGATGCCATTGATGACCCGGAAGTTACCAAAGCACTTATGAATGAAGTGGAAACGTGGGGGCGTTCTGAAAATCTTACTGAAATCTCCGGTCCTTCGCGCTTTTCCAACATGGAAAAACAGGGAATGCTCGTTATGGGTTTCGATAAAATGCCTTCCATCTCCTCCGAATATAACTACGAGTACTATCCTCAATTTATAGAACAACTCGGTTTTCAAAAAGAGGTGGATTATATCCAATATCAAGTTAAGGTAAATGAGATTCCCGAACGACTGAAGATGTTGAATGAGATAATTCAAAGAAAATACAAAGTTCATATTAAGGAATTTACCTCCCCTAAAGAGTTGACCAAGTACGGGAAAGAGTTTTTTGCAGCCCTCAATCGAAGTTTTGCGCCCTTATACAATTTTATTCCCCTGAACGAAGAAGAGATTGATTATCATATCAAAAACAATTTGGCCTTTGCCGATAAAGATTTGGTGAATCTGTTGGTGGATGAACAGGATAAGATGGTCGGGTTTAGCTTTTGTCTACCTTCGTTGAGCAAGGCATTCCGAAAATCAAAGGGGCGACTATATCCTTTCGGCTGGTGGCACATTTTGCGTGCTTTGAAAAAAAATGATGTTGTAGATTTGTACCTCACCGGTGTTTTACCGGAATGGATGAGCACCGGAATTCATACCCTCTACCATTGTCAGTTAAATGAAATCTTTATTAAGAAAGGGTATCGCTACGCCATCACAAATCCTCAATTGGAACACAATCCGGCCAACCGAATTTGGGAAAAATACGAAGCGGAAATCGTCTTTAGAAGAAGGTGTTACTGCAAGGAGCTGGGAGTTTAACGTTTCTTCATTTTGTATATAAACTTTTGCATGCAGTGGGAAATATCCTGATTTGTCCCCATGTAATTTCGTATGAAAAAAATTACCGCAAAGGCGCTAAGACGCAAAGATTTTGCCATCATAGGCGTGAGGCAAAAAGCCCGCGTCTATAATATGTATTTGGGCATATTGACTTCGCCGCCGGCGTCCGGTGATACGACCTCGAGCATAACTATGTACAACCTCGAGCATAACTATGTACAACCTCGAGCATAACTATGTACGACCT
>CAZWCI010000191.1:0-2826 GCA_964632815.1 uncultured Lentimicrobiaceae bacterium
GCCGATAAAAGTAAACAAAAAAATCGAGATAATGAAAAAAATTTTACACCGCATTGTTTTCAATGAATACGGAAAGATAAAAGAGCTGGAAGAGTTCTATAAAAGAATGGAAATTAAAGTAAGCCGGCAAACCATCAGTGCAGCCCTCAATGGAAGATCTTCCAGTGAATTAGCCATGAAAATTCGCAGACAAGCACTGAATATGGGCGCAAAAGAGGCCAAATAGATGCAAATAAGGTTTGCAAAAATAAATCTTATCCAAGATTCTATACACAATTCTATATTTAATAATTTAAAATGAAAAAAATGAAAAAAGCATCTGTTATCATTATCGCCTTATTTTGCGTAATGAATCTTTTCTCACAAAATAATATTAACATTTCCGTTCCCTTGAGAACCCAAGTTAACATCTCAAGTGCAGAACCCAGATCCGTTCCATTAGTGGTTGTGAATGAAGATATTCTGGATCGGAATGGGAAACTATTCATTAAGGAAAATACGCCTGTCAAGATTGATTATAAAATAAAAAAGAAGCGAGGATGCGGAGTTCCGGGGAAAATAAAAATTGTTCCTATAAGTACTTTCGATGTAAATGGAAATGAAGTTTGCTTATACATGACTGATGGTGAATTCTATCAAAAAGGACACAGCAGAACAGGGACATCCGTCGGTTGTGCAATAGGATTGGGACTCACTGTATTACCTGTATTTGGATTTTTCTTTCTTTGCATGAAAGGTTATGACTTAGATGTCCCTGCATACACAATGATTCCCAGTTTAACTACAACTTGCGAGATAAAAAACATAAAATCAAAGCAGCCTGTTCCCACAGTTTCCTCCCAAGAAAGTCCACAATCAAATAATAATTCATCAGAATATATTTCTGATACAAAGCCAATAGAAGTATACGATTTCAAAATTGGAGATACTGTTATTTACGAAGAGTTTCCATTAATTAAAAAAATGGGGACGATAATTTCAATTAATAATGAAACTTGTTTTATCAAATCAGAAAAAGGAAAAATCATAGAACGCAAACAATCACAAATTATCAAACAAGCAGAAGGTTCCAATTTCAAAATTGGGGATACTGTTATTTACGAAGAGGTTCCATTAATTAAAAAACCTGGGACAATAATTTCGATTAATAATGAGACTTGTTTTATCAAATCAGAAAAAGGAAAAATCATAGAACGCAAACAATCACAAATTATCAAAATAGAAAATTAACAAAATAATCAACCATTTAGAAACCAAAATTTTAAGAAATGAAAAAACTATTATTTATTTTAGCGGTAGCATTGCTGGGAATATCCTTTTCCGGATGCGAAAAAGATTGTGAATTAACCCCAAAAGATGGCTTTACCATTATGGGCTATGATGAAAATTGTTACTATTATAACAACGCTGAATTCGGTGGTGGCGGTGGTAGCACAAAAGGTAAAATTAAAATCGTGAGCGAGTCCGAGAATCCTTATACGCTGTATATCGACGATTCTCATTATGGTACCATTTCAGGCAATTCGTACAAAACCGTTGAAGTGACCGCAGGGAACTCCTATGAAGTACGTGTACTGCAACAAAGTGGCTACGTACTCTACCCCAGCGAATACACTTGGAACATCTATGTACAAGCAGGATATATACATACATGTACTTTCCCCACAAAGAACAATTTAAGTGATGAAGAGATAAAATAAACTATATAAAATTTAAAATTTAAAAAGATGAAAAAATTATTATTTATTTGCGTTGCTTAAGTAGCAATGATTAGTGGCTGCAAAAAAACCGAACCTATTGCTAACTTCAACATTGTTGGTAATGGTGGAACTGCACCATGCACAATTTTATTTGAAAATTCTTCTGAAAATGCAACATCTTACGAATGGCAATTCGGAGATGGCTCTACTTCATCTGAAGAAAGTCCTTCACATGAATACATAACCGGAGGAACATACACTGTAAAATTAACTGCGACAGGAGAAGGTGGTCAACACATGGTTGAAAAACAAGTGCTAATACAAGCCTCTCAAAGTCAAACAAATCCTGTTGCAAACTTCACATTTTCAGGAGCAAATAATCCTGCACCTTGTAACGTTTCCTTCACAAATACTTCTTCCAATGCCACATCATACCAATGGGATTTTGGCGATGGTTCCTCATCTACACAACAAAATCCATCTCATACTTATACTGCAGGAGGTGCGTATTCGGTTACACTAAAGGCCATTAATGAATATGGAAATCATACAATAACTAAAATAGTAAATATTGGCAATTCCTATTCTTCTGTTAGAATTACATCTACAACAGTTAATTCAATGTCTTTTACTGACGATAATGGTAGCGGGTGGGATTATGTTGATGGTCCTGATTTATATTTAACTATTTCTGATGTTAATACAAATATTTATCAAACATCTTCAACCGTCAATGATTTAACACAAAGTATGTTACCAAGAAATTTCACTTGGAGTCCGGCATATGAAGTTGAAAATTTGAGTGATACATGGTATATAGATTTGTGGGATGCAGATACACCGGATGATGACGATTACATCGGTTATGTAGGATTTACAATGAGTAATTACACCAGCGGCAGCAATCCATATCCTTCCTCAATTACAGTGAGCCAAAACGGGATAAGTTTGACACTATACTTACAATGGCAGGCTAAAAGCACAAAACAACCAAAATCATTTATAAAACCTACCCCCGCAAATGCTCCTATAAAGAATTAATATTATAATTATAAATATTGGGAAAAAATCAAATTTTAAAAGATGAAAAAAATGTTTAAAATTATGACCATGCTACTGTTTATTG
>CAZWCI010000192.1:0-2792 GCA_964632815.1 uncultured Lentimicrobiaceae bacterium
GCAGCGTCCACATCGCCTCCCGTCTTTGCGGGCTTTCCGCCTAAGCACCTCACGCTGGGGATGGTAAAACCCTTGCGTCTTTGCACCTTTGCGGTATTTTTTTTGTGTGTTTAATATGGATTGAATTTATACTATTACTTTTTGTATCTTTGCGCGTTATTAATTCAATATGCAATCTAAAATAACTATTAAACGAGGAATTAATATCCGATTAATCGGAAAAGCAGAAATGACCTTACGTTCATTTGAGTCTGGTTTTCATGCCATTATGCCGACCGATTTTCTATTTTTATCTCCAAAATTACTTATTAAAGAAGGGGATTCCGTTAAAATTGGAACGCCGCTTTTTTGTGACAAAGAGCAGGAATCTATACACTTGGTTGCCCCTGTCAGTGGAACTATTATGGAAATACGAAGAGGCGAAAAACGGAGAATTGAAGCCATAATCATACAAAACGACAAACTGTATGAAGCAGAAGAAATTCAAATTCCTGTACAACCGAATCGGGAAGAAATTGTAGACACTTTGCTTCGTAGCGGATTATGGCCTATGATTCGCCGTCGTCCATTCGATGCTATCGCCAATCCCCAAGAAAAGCCCCGGGACATCTTTATTTCCGGCTTCGACTCGGCTCCGTTAGCCCCTGATTTTCGCTTTATTATTCAAGATAAACAAAAAGAATTTCAGAGAGGATTATCTATTATTCGACAACTGACCGAAGGAAAAATTTATTTATCCTTGCCTTACGGAGAAGACTATTCCATCTTTGAAAACATAGAACATATCGAGTTACAATATATTAAAGGACCTCATCCGGCGGGAAACATCGGCACTCAGATTCATCACATCTCCCCAATTAAAAAAGGGGAAGTTGTATGGCATCTTGACCCGTGGCAAGTCGCCCGAATAGGTCATCTTTTTTTACATCAACAAATAGATTTTACCAAACGAATTCCCTTATGCGGAAGTGAAATTCACACTCCTCAATATCTAGAAATTCGTGAAGGAGCTTCTATTGGAAAGGCGATACTAGAAACTGCACGTCAAAAGCATATTCGCATCATTAGCGGAAATGTTTTAACCGGTAACAAGATTGCTCCGGAGGGATTTGTCGGATTTTATGACCGACAAGTTACTGTTATTTCAGAAGGCGGACAACGAGAACTTTTAGGATGGTTGCTGCCCGGTTTCAAAAAATGGAGTTTCTCACATACTTTTCTCTCTTTTCTGTTTCCCCAAAAAGAGTACAAACCCAACACATCACTGCAAGGAGGAAGAAGAACTCTGATGATGAACGATGTGTACGAACATGTTTTTCCTTTTGACATCCTACCCGTAGAGCTCTTTAAAGCATGCCGGATTAAAGATACTGAATTGATGGAAAAGCTGGGGCTCTATGAAATTACTCCGGAAGATGTGGCCTTATGTGAACTGATATGTCCCTCAAAAATCGAGTGGCAACAAGTAATTCGTGAAGGATTGGAACAATTATACAAAGAACGCTAACTCTTATATTCAATCAATGCGTAATAACTCATGAAGAAATTAGAAAGGTGGAGTGAACAAATCGGAAAATTATTTGAAAAAGGGAAACCCTTACATCCTTTTCATGCTCTTTTCGATGCGCTCGATACTTTTCTCTTAACTCCGAAAGAGGTCACGGAACGAGGATGTCATATCCGCGACGCCGTAGATATGAAACGTACGATGATTACGGTGATGATTGCTCTCTTTCCGCCACTTTTGGTGGGGCTATGGAATATCGGCTATCAACATTTTCTTTCGATGGGTATGACCGTTTCTCTTTGGGAGGCTTTTTTCTATGGTTTTCTGAAGTGGCTTCCTCTCGTCATTACGGTTTATGTCAGTGGATTGACGGTTGAGATTATTTTTGCACAACGACGGGGACATCAAGTTGCCGAAGGTTTTTTTGTAACCGGCTTTCTCATTCCCATGATTCTTCCGCCAGATATTCCATTATGGATTGTGGCGTTAGCGACTATCTTTGCTGTCATTTTCGGGAAAGAGGTGTTTGGAGGAACCGGATATAATTTTCTAAATCCCGCTCTATTGGCACGTGCTTTTATCTTCTTTGCTTACCCTACCGTTATTTCAGGAGATCAGGTGTGGATTGCCGAAAAAGCCGATTCCTACTCCGGAGCCACCCCTTTGGCAGAAGTAATGACCGGCAATATTGCCCAACTGCCTTCCATAGCGGAAATGTGCATTGGGAATATTCCCGGCTCTATAGGAGAAACTTCTAAAATTGCCATCCTGATTGGCGCATTATTACTCGTATTCACACGTGTAGGTAATCTTAAAATCATGCTTTCCGTGATTGCCGGAGGACTCTCAATGGGCTTTATTTTTAACCTCATCGGCACACAGCCCATTATGGAAATTCCCGCATACCAACAACTGCTCATGGGTGGTTTTCTTTTCGGAACTGTCTATATGGCCACCGACCCCGTGACCGGTCCTCATACTTCTCAAGGAAAAATCCTTTATGGCTTTTTGATTGGCATCTTTGCCATCCTTATCCGTATTGCCAATAAAGGATACCCCGAAGGAATGATGTTGGCGATTCTGCTGATGAATATTTTCGCTCCTCTAATCGACTATTGTGTGATTCAACTGAATATTCGTAAACGTTTGCGCCGGAACAACGCATAATATCTCTATTATTGGTGTCAGGGAAAATAAGTTCCGAAAAAAATAATGTACGACTTCGAGGAAAGCTATTTACGACCTCGAGCATAACTAAGATGCTACACAACCCATTTTACCTACC
>CAZWCI010000193.1:0-2768 GCA_964632815.1 uncultured Lentimicrobiaceae bacterium
TTGGTTTTACATGGTGCAGAAAAACGGCAGCTCTTGCCCTCCCCGGCGTGAGGCGTTTA
The DNA here is from genome assembly GCA_964632815.1 of uncultured Lentimicrobiaceae bacterium. GTDB lineage: Bacteria > Bacteroidota > Bacteroidia > Bacteroidales > WCHB1-69 > DUOL01. The sequence continues at coordinate 60 of CAZWCI010000193.1, forward strand.
GGTGGAAAGCCCGCAAGGACGGGAGGCGATGTGAACGCTGCCGCAAAAAAGCGACCGGAGGAAGCTCTTTTTGTGGCTTTGCGGGCACACGCCTCCCGGCTGCGGACTTGGAACCGGACGCCGACGGCGTAGCCGACACGCCCTAATTATAATTATTTTAATTTTTCATAAAATCAATTGAAAAGCAGATAAAAAAAAACAGCCCCAACAAAGGAGCTGTTTTCTTTCATATTATGCGAAAAATATCGCTATTAGTCAACGGTTTTCACACAGCGAACACTATATCCGTTATTTTTATCGGCCACTTCGCGTTGTAACTCCGGACAGTTGTAACCGCAGGAGAAACTTTCGAAATGGGTGTTGGTAATCGGAGTCGTCGTGATGAAATAGCCATTTCCGTAAAGATTCATATATTGACCAGCATTGGCGTTGTAGAAACCGGCAGGCAACCATGAGAATTGACTGCTGTTGTTTCCGGAATTATCAAGCCAATAATAGGTAGATTTTAAATCGGCCAAGCGATAGCCAAAATCCATCATCAAAGAAAGATACTCTGCATGACTAGGCAAACGCCAACCTTCGGGACAAACACCTTGAATTTCATTATTTTCGTTTCGGGTAGCGGAATACCAATCATAAAGTCTTCCGAACACAGAAACATTGTACACACTGTCCGGATAGACAGAGCTGTGGTAATTCATGGCTCCGGGAATAGGTTGTCCGTCTGAATAAAGCGTAGAGCGAAGATTTTCGGTCATCCAGCAGGTTCTACCGTAGAAATTGGTGGTGTAGGTATTGGATTCCAAATCGGCAGCGGGATATCCGGCACCGCAAGTTTCAACCATAATGGAATGTACAAACGTATCCACACAACCAAGGTCATTTCTCAGATAAACCATATAATCGTTCATCCCCGGCAAAGCAGGAACAACGGTAATGGAATTGGTAGTATCTCCTGTGCTCCATTGGAAATGGTCTGCGGTTTGCACTGTCAAGTCAACCGTATCGCCCAAGAAGATCCGATTATCGCCGATAAAATCGGTAACCGTCGGAATCGGTAACACTACAAGGTGCAGTGCCACTACGCTATCGCAACCGGTATAATTTTGAAATACAATTACAAAATCGCCCGTAGTAGTTTCTTCGTTAAATAAAGAATCTCCAAAAGAAATCGGTAATTGATTTTGGCAAATTACCAAAGTATCATTTTGATAAACATCGTAATAAACGATAAGATACACATTGATCACACTGTCGCAACCTTCAACAGATTGGAGTGTTATGGGCGCTTGTATACCGGAATCGGTAAAAAAGACGCCGCTATTATCGTACTCGTAAGGAAGAAGCGTATAACAAATAGAAACAGTATCTTGATGTTGATAAACCGGATTCACTTGAACTTGAATCGTATCATAAGAATAACAATACAATTCATCATATTCGCGATAAGCTTCCACTGTGAGGGTTTGCGGCGTTTCAACAGACGTTAATGCAACAGAAGGAGTGGTATCGGAAGTGTTCCATAAATAGTTATCGGTTGGGATGTCAGTTTGTGCGTATAATATCAAATCTGAGCTAAAACAGATGGCAGTATCTTGGGAAACTGTCAAAACAGGGTTGGGACGAACAATCACCGTTAAGGAGATGAGACTATCGCAGCCAAGGATTGTTTGATAGGCAACCACGGTATCAATAGCGCTTTCTATAAGCACAGAATCATTATACAAATAAGGTAATTGACTGTTGCAAATTACCACAGTATCAGCTACAGAATAAGATAATTTTTGATTAATCAGGAAAAATTCTTTTTCCATTTGATCGATTTGAGCAACAAATTGGGTCGTGTCGATAGAAGAAATACAATTAATAGTAGCTTGATTTTGAGTGATGGAAAGAGAAGAAGTATTGACACTTGTCCATTGAATGCCATTATCGGTACTAACAGTAAAGTCTTCAAGAACCAATTCGAGTGTTTCGAAGCCGGTAGAGTCTTGGCTCAAGAAGAAAGGAGCCGCTGCAAGTTTTGACACTTGATGGTTGGCAGTTGTAACAACCCGCGGATATAGGTCGGCAGAGAAGAGCCAATTGGATGAATTGCCGAGGTCTCCTTGCAATCCTGTTCCGGTAATCTCAGTTGTAAAGAGCCCTGTTCCATCGGAAGAAGCCGTAAAGATTTGTTTGTCGTAATAGCAATTGGAAACTGTAGGATTCGTAACTTTTTTCCCAGAGATAGCACCCATAAATTCATCTTGCCCAATAATCATTCCTGAGTTCAATGCATAATTAACAGCGGAGGTTGCTCCTTCGAGAGAACCCACGATTCCGCCCACAGCCGTTGGAGCAATCATAATTCCTGCATTAATGCTATTGTTAACCGTCGAATTTTCAGCTTTCCCTATCATACCGCCTACATTTCGGATAGAGGCAATAACGGAGCCCGAATTGGTACTATAAGCCACATTGGAAGTTTGAGCTGCACCGACAATACCACCGATATTTTCGGAACCCTGAATCGCAAGGCCTGAAGTTACATTAGAAATTTGTGTCGCATTTTGAGCTGTACCGCAAAGTGCACCTACGTTAGCACCGCCTTTCACAAATCCATTTTCCAAGTGAAGACTATCAATATCTGCCCCATTCAATATTCCGAAAAGACCTTGGTTATTAGAAGAGGGATCGTTGATATAGAGATTGCTAATTACATGATGT
>CAZWCI010000194.1:0-2767 GCA_964632815.1 uncultured Lentimicrobiaceae bacterium
AGCGATCTTATTGAATATTAGCATGAAATATTATTTTATTGTTTTAAGCATCATTGTTGTATATCTATTTTCATCATGCCACAGGGTCTCCTTTGACCCGATGAGTAACTTTCCTGAAGGAGATACTGTTTTTTTGGATATGGATTTAGAACACGTAGTTACAAAAGGAATTGTTATTCCTTCATCTCGTCAAACACCTTCCGGAATGTTTAAATTTTCATTTGATTTTCTTGGAGATTCGGAAAAAAAATATTTTTACAAGATTTATTATCAAAATGAAAGTTATAAATTTGATGAAACGGATTCTCTTTCTTATGAAAATTTTTATGGAAGTTGGGAAGAGGCAGAAATTGGATTTAAACCTCTTGTCCTTCGTGGCCTCAATATTGATTCTTTTCGAATTGTCGGCAATCCAAGAGATGAGAAAATATATTATGGTGCAGATATTTCCTCTTCTGTATTTACTGAAGAAAATATAAATGCTATGATCCAGGAAATTAAAAACAGTCCTGATTGGTATAATTTTTTAATAGAAAAATCCCAAAAACGAAATGTTTCTCTTCAGAAATTGATGTATTTAGATGCTACTTGGATTCTTAAACAACGAAAAAACGAAGGTTCCTATAATCATCGTTGGAAACGAAATCCCCGTGCGGGTTGTTACTCTTTTTTGTTGGTCATTTGCGAAGAAGAAGCTCTTAAGAAAATCCCTGACTACATCCAATATATTGGATTAAAAAATTCCGAAAAACAATTTGTAAATCCCTACAAATGGTTTTCCGAAAACAAACAGAGAGGCATATATTCTGTTAAGAGTGAACGAATTCTAAAAACAAGAGCTGTTATCACTCCCCAACAAGGGGTTTTTGTTGATGAACTTACATTGAAAACCAATCAATACGAAATTTCCCCTTCCGAATTTTGCGGTGTTGACACTACGTTATATCAAAACGCACTCTTTCAGCAATTTTTGAGCTCCGTAAGTAAACAATATTCATTACGTAATATTCCTGTCATTCGAGATGTAGTTAGCGATATTAATCCTTATACTTTAGAAGAATATCTGCACAATGCAACCCTTTTTGACTCTACACAATTAAAATATGATTATCCAGTTGTTTCAGATTGTCCGTGCAAGACCGTTCAAGTATCTCCTAATAAAGAATATATAAGTCTTATCAATCCTGGGAATGAAAATCTCCAAAATCTAAAAAAAGAATCCACCGGCATCAGAACTCGGGTGGGTTTTACATACGGAAAATATAGAGGAAAAATCAAATTTCCCGTGATGCTCAATGAGGAGAATATTTGGAATGGATTAACATACGCTTTTTGGTTGATTTATCAAGACAGTCACCCGTGGAACAACCGTCGTTATTCTCCAAAAGGATATGTAGCCAAAGATGATGAATCTCAGAACCCGAAGTTACATCCCTATAATTACTATTCAGAAATCGATATAGAAATCGTAAAAACTTCCCCTTATTGGCCTGAAATGTATTATTGGGGAGAAGAAAATCCAAAACCCAAATATCGAGATGAAAAGAAGAATAATGAAGTAATGTATTGCTGTACCAATTGGGATTTGGCCTCTCACGACCCTCAAAACTTCGCAGCAGGGATTAATAAAATTCCATATAATAAGACGGTCTATGATGCGATGAGATGGTACGATTATTATAAAGCCCTGACAATCAAAACACCATTTTCGAACGATATTTTTAAAGAAGAGTTCTACTATTACGAAATTGAGTGGAAACCCAATGAAATTATTTGGCGGTTGGGGCCCACTCCGAATCAAATGAAAGTTGTGGGATATATGAACGATAAATATACCTCTATTCCCAATAACCAAATGCTTTGTATCATTACCCAAGAATACCATTACTCTGAATGGTGGCCTCCTATTGTTTTTGAACAAGGACTTATTCCTTATAACAAAACAGATATTGAAGGTCATGTGTATGAAATTGTGATTGAATAATCTGTACAAAATGAAAATCAGCCGTTTTAAACTTCATTTTCTAGAACTTAAATCTTCTCTATTAAATTATCTAAATTTCTGCTTTTGCTTTCTTTGTATTGCCATTCTCATAAGATTTTTTGAGAGTTTGCTACTCACACACGAATTGGGGAGCTCATTTTCCGTTCATCTAAGAAACAATGGAATAGGACTTTTATTTGATATCGTCTATTTTTCTCGCTTTAGTCTCCTCTTGTTTCCAATTTACGCCTTCATTTTTCATTTTTCAAACAAAGGAGCAAATCTTTTTATATGGATTTTGTGCAGTTTTATGATATGGGTTTCCTTAGCTTCCATGCTCTACTATTCTGTCAGCGGAGTACCGCTTGATAATATTTTCCTTGCCTATTCTTTCAAAGAACTTTTAGTAACGGTCTCCTCTTCTCAACCTTCTCCTTGGTGGGCGTATAGCGGTTTTGTCCTTTTTCCCGGCGCGTTGATTTTTCTTAGCTCTCGACAGATTCGTTTTCCTAAATCAAGCATATTTATTGGTGCCGCAATTTTTATTATTTCTTTTTTCGTGGGCTCTGCAACATCCTCTCGCTTCGAAACCCGAAAGACTTACTTTACCGTTGTCAATAAGAATGTGTACCTATTCAACAGTATTCGTAAGGGAATTTCATTGAAACAATTCAAACCAATCCAGATGGAAGAAAAAGCGATGGAATTTCAAAAATTTTTCCCGGAAATCAAATTTACAGATCCTCGATATCCCTTTTTGCACGAAGATGAAACCGAAGACCG
>CAZWCI010000195.1:0-2757 GCA_964632815.1 uncultured Lentimicrobiaceae bacterium
TATAAGACAAAAAAAGTCTGCCTAACTTTTGGTTGTTAGACAGACCCTTTTTTTTGCAAATCCGATTCCGTTAAAATATTCCTATTAAAAAAAAATGTTTCTTTGCGGTTTCAAAAAACGACATTATGAAATCTCATTTTTTGCTTTTAATTGGACTCATTATTTTTGCAATTGGCTGTCAGTCGAAAGCCGAAAATTCCGAGGATGAAAACACCTCAATTGTCTATTTTACAAAAGATATTTCTCCGAAAGGGGTGATGAAAATCTTTTCATATGTAGAAGAGAACATTAAAGGAAACGTCGGCATTAAAGTGCACTTCGGAGAAGATGGCAATCAATATTTTGTTCCCGCCAATATGGTGGCTCCGTTATGTAAGAAATTGAATGCAACGTTAATCGAAACCAATGTGGCTTATACCGGAAGAAGGAGTCACACCCAAACCCATATTGAACTGGCTCGCGATCATGGATTTACGTTTGCTCCAATCGATATTTTAGATGAAGGAGGTACGTTAGAAATGCCCGTCATCGGTGGAAAATACTTTAAAACAGCCCTCATCGGTAAAAATATCGACAAATACGAAACGATCATCTATTTCACCCATTTCAAAGGACATGGTAGCGCAGGATTTGGGGGATGTATCAAAAACGCCTCAATGGGAATGGCAACTCCCGAAGGCAAAAGGAAGATGCACTTCAACGATTTTCCGAAAACCGTCCCCGACAAATGTACTCGCTGTAACGCCTGTGTTCAAGACTGCCCCGCTGATGCCATTACCCTCACCGAAGAAGGAGTGGTTATCGACAAATCCAAATGTATCGGCTGCGGCAAATGTATTTCCTCTTGCCACTTCAACGCCATCACGAGACCTGATGATGCAGAACAAACCCAACGTTTCCTCGAAGGATTGGTCGAATATGCCAAACCTGTCATCGAAGCCAAAAACAATATCTTCTTTAATATCATCATTAATGTATCGCCAAGCTGTGATTGTGCCAGCAATCCCAAAAAGCCTTTTGTACCCAACATCGGCATTCTCGTTTCTACCGATATCGTCGCCATCGAAGCCGCTGCCCATGATTTAGTGGACAAAGCCCATCAATGCGACGACGCCTTTATGAAAGCCAACTCTGTGAGCGGAAAACGTCAAATTGACTACGCCGCTGAATTGAAAATGGGTAATAAAAACTATCGTTTGATTAATATCGATGAAAAGAAATAAAACATCTTACTCTACAATATTTTTGGGTGCAATAAGAGTGGTATTAATCTCCGATAATTCTATTTTGATAAAGATTTTTTGAATATTTCTTTGGGCGTGTCGGCTTCGCCGCCGGTCTCCGGCTCCAAGTCCGCAGCCGGTAGTCGTGTTGCCGCAATGCTGCAAAAAGAGCTTCCTCCGGTCGCTTTTTTGCGGCAGCGGCAACATCGCCTCCCGTCTTTGCGGGCTTTCCACCTACGACCTCACGCTCGGGGATGGCAACCAAAATCATCTAACCAAAAAAGTTCTCCCTTCAAAAATAAACACACAAAACTATTTGTATTTTTTAAAATAAAAGCTATTTTTGTAGTTCTATTTAAAAAAATCAATAAGTATTTTAAACCAACCAATATTGGAAGCTTCCCGTACAAAATATAAGCTTGAGGTGTTTATATAACGTAATTATGCAACATTTTAAAAATGAATCGTAAACTTACATATATAATAATTTGTCTTTTAGTTTTGGCTTGTAAATCAAAAACGGATAAGTCAGAAGATATAAAAAGAACGGATTCTTTAAAGACCGATATTGTTAATGAAAAAGAGAAAAAATATATTTTAGTAAATACGAAAGACTATCTTATTTTTGGAAATAAATTAGCTAAGATTAAAATCATAAAAGAAAAAGATATTGATAAATTTCCCTCATTTGAAATCTTAAATAGTTATGGAGAAGACATTATAATTGGGAAAAATATTGAATGGGATAGTGTAGAGATATTTAGGAAGTACAATCCAAAAACAAGATTTCAAGATTTTAAAGTAGATGTTTATCAAGGAAAACTAGCTGATCCAGATTTTTCTACCGATCCTGAAGCAAAGATGTTTAAAACTAGAATAAAAACTGGTTGCGAAAAAGGTGTAAATTTTGCAGGACATTATACATTAGTAACTTGGGGGTGTGGTTCACCTTGCCAAAGTGGAGTCGTAATAGACAGAAAAACTGGAAAGATATTTAGCGGTTATGGAACAGCTTTTGGCTCAAGTTTTAGAAAAGATAGCAAAATGATAATAATGAATTTTTATGCAATTGATACAATAACGAACTTAATAAAAGTTTGTCCTTATTGCGTGGTAAATCACGAAATTTGGACCGGTATAGAATTTAATAAAATAGAATAAACGTAGCATTATACCATAGGAATTAAACGAAACATTCCACATAAGACCCACACTGAGAGACCAACTTCCAGGGTGGGGTTTTTAATTCTTTGGGGAAGGAAAACTTTCGGGTAATGATATTTTCAATACATGTAGTCTGATATTGTGTTTTATTCATATACCATAAATTAATCGCCTAAAAGCCAAATGTAAGTGGAAGCAAAGCAAATGTAAGTGGAAGGAAGCATCTGCGGCGCAGAAGGAGCTACCTACGGCATGAAAGGAGGTGCCTGCAAGTCGTAGGAATTCATAAATTCAAAACGGTTATTTTCGTGTTTGGTGAAAAATTACCGCAACGACCCAAAGACGCAAGGTCTTTGCCATCCCCTCGCGT
>CAZWCI010000196.1:0-2734 GCA_964632815.1 uncultured Lentimicrobiaceae bacterium
TTTTTTTTTAATTGTTGTTCGGTAAAAAAATATAAATTTAAAAAAATAATCAAAATATTGTAGTCGATTATATTTATAAGCGCCTCACTGCCGTGTTACGATAAAAGGTTTACGCTGTTGCGACATGGTGATTGAGAAAACAAAGAATTCTTATAGATTTTTGTCTAATAGTAACTCCTTACACAGATTATAGAACCGCATAGACGATTAAAGTCAAGAATGTATCTTATCGAAAAATTGATTTGGTTCTTGCTATTCTACTTTCTTATGGATACTATACAATTTGCACAAGTTTTTCTCCAAAATTCTAAAGCCGCTACCATGATCATGCGCCTTGCCATAGTTTTTGCCCGATTGATATGAGCCGATGCGAATATCATACATTATTAAACCTTTATCCAACAAGTTAATAAACTTTCGGAAAGATGGTTTTTTATAGATATCAGCTTTATTGAAATTGAAATATTCTTGTCTTTTTTGGTCAGTTTTGGTTTCAGCACTGACATAAAACAAACTTTTCAACTTCTTTGTTAATACTTCCTCTATATCAGCATAAGTGTATCCACAAGAAGCATCAAGTAATTTCTTTGTTTCTATGGAATATACAGCAATCAAGATTTTTTTTGCTTTTTTGTCATTGATTAGCTTAAAGGCATATTTATTTGCATAAGTATTAGCTTTGTCAGCAAAAATACTTGTATGCAGCCGTTTTAACTCAGGATTTTCTTCATAAGGAGTCCCAAATTTATCTTTTAAATAGGCATTTGCTCCTTTAATAAAAGAAGGACTTTTTGTGAATAGAGTGATGTATGATTGGGCAAGCTCCCTATGAGATTTTATCTCGTAACCTGCTAAATCAGGTTCGTTAATATTATTTTCGACTACTCCGATATAATCTTCAAAAGTTTTTCCAATTCCAGTATTGTTTTTCCGATTGCTTGGCACAAAACCAAGATTCTTTACTTTCTTGAATTGTCTAATAATAAACTCTTTATTCGTCATATTCAATAATTTTTTGAATTAATAAATTAATATGATTTGCTGCCGATATTTCTTCGTCAGTTAAGAAAATACGCTCTGTGGGATAGCCAATATGGGTACAAAATGTATAAATTTGTTTGAGCGTATATTTATGTTGAAAACGCGAACTTTCGATATTTCCGACCTGTCCACTTGATATTTCAAGTAGATTACTCAATCCTAATTGACTAATATTGTTATCGGTACGTAAATGTTTTATTTTTTGGATAATAATGTCTTGAAACACTGATTTTTGACTATTCATATTCACTCAATTTGAGTGCAAAAATACCATGTTAATAAAATATATTCGCCCTCAATTTGCGAGTAATGTTTTTTACTATCTTTGCATTTTAATATGAATGTAATGTTTGAACGAAAAATAGACAACCGCTGGAGTTTTAGAACTGCTAACACAAAGGAGTATACGCATTGCTACCATTCCTATCCGGCAATGATGATTCCGCAGGTTGCTCGCACTCTAATTGACGAGTTTTCCCCAAAAGGCAAAATGGAGCTTCTTTTTGACCCATATATGGGAAGCGGAACTTCGTTAGTTGAGGCTTCAATTAAAGGAATTAACAGCGTGGGAACGGATATAAATCCATTGGCAAGATTGATTTCACAGGCAAAAATAACGCATTTCAATACTGCTCAAATAGAAAAATCTTTAGTTGAGATGCAGCTAATATCTTTTAAATACAGTCCCAATAATGTAATAAATACTGACTTTTCCCGCATTTCAAATTACTCGTTTTGGTATTCGGAAGATGTTTTGCTAAAACTTTCTTTCCTTTCCCAAATCATTGATAACATTGAGGTTGAAAATCAACTTTTTTTCAAAATTGCATTATCGGAAGTTGTACGCGAAGTTTCATTTACCCGTAATGGAGAATTTAAACGTTTCAAAATGGCGGAAGATAAAATAAAAAACTTCAAACCTGATGTTTTCCGCTTGTTTGAAGAGAAAATCACAAGAAATTTGAATGGATTGAATGAATTTAATCGGATTAATACTCAGGCTGTGGCTAAGACATTCAGTTTTAATACGGTTGAGGGTATTCCTAATAATATTCTATCCGAAAATTCTGTGGATATGATTGTTACCTCACCACCATATGGCGACAGTCATACGACTGTTGCCTACGGACAATTTTCTCGTTGGGCTAACGAATGGTTTAACCTGATAGATGGTAAAAACCTTGATAATTTGTTAATGGGTGGCAAACGCCAATCGGTGGCAAATTTTGAACCCCAAAGCATTAAAGACGAATTGCTGCTAATCAAAACAGCTGATGCTAAACGTTATACCGAGGTAATTTCTTTTCTAAATGATTATCACAACTCTATCAAAAATATATCTTCTCTCGTTCGTCAAGGAGGACGCATTTGCTACGTTGTAGGCAATAGAAATGTAAAAGGTGTGCAAATACCGTTGGATTATTTTACTGCCGAGATGTTTGAAAAATACGGATTTAAGCACGAAACAACCATTGTCCGTGAGATACCTAACAAACGTATGCCGTCCAAAACAAGTCCTACGAACAAGCCGGGTTTTAAAGTTTCCACCATGAGCAATGAATATATTGTGATAATGACAAAAAGTAAATAAACTCTAATTATTAGGATTGAATAACCCATTCCCCCGCATGAGGACGTAGGCGGAAAGCCCGCAAGGACGGAAGCCGATGTGCCGCTGCTGCAAAAGAGCGAC
>CAZWCI010000197.1:0-2656 GCA_964632815.1 uncultured Lentimicrobiaceae bacterium
CAAAAAGAGCTTCCTCCGGTCGCTTTTTTGTGGCAGCGGCACATCGCCTCCCGTCCTTGCGGGCTTTCCACCTAAACGCCTCACGCCGGGGATGGCAAGAGTTGCCGTTTTCCTGCACCATCTAAGACCAAAACACCCCAAAGAATATTCAAAAAAATCTGTTCAACATAATCAAAAAGAATTATATTTGTCTCGTGTAATATAGCAACAAATAATGTTTCTTTACGCTTGAAAAAAGAGAAGTTGATTTATCAATGGAGTAGAGGGACTTCTTTAGATGAAAAGAACTATAAAAATGAAAAAGATATTAATTGTTTTTGTAATTAGTATAATTTCTGTAACAAATACTTTTTCTCAAATAGAAATTGTGAAGTCAAACACATCATCCTATTATATTGAGAGTGAAAAAATAAGTATGGATGTATATACGATTAATAACAATTCGATAGAGCCGATTTATCTTTGGTTTGATAAAGATAAAGGAACTTTATCGCAAGAAGAAATTGCCTATCATTATTTTTATCAAGTTAAAAAGGGAAATGATTTCAGTTTTTATAATATGGCAATAGAAGTTTCTTCAGGAAGTGCAAGGATGTCAGATAGTACATCCATATATGTTTACGATAGTTTTATAAAAGAATTATTTCCTGGAGAATCATTTATAATTATTGTAAAAAATCCCTTATCTAATCAATTTTCGGAACAATATATTGCAACAATTCCTATAAGTGAAATACAAAAATGGGGATGTGATTTGATTTTTTTTAATAAATTTAAGTATCAGGGAAATGTTATTGTATTTTGAAGTTCGAAAATTGAGTATGAATATAAAAGTAATAAGAAGAATTTTACATTAATATATATTTATGAAAAAAATTATCATTTATATTTTTTTGTTGATAAATAGCATTACTATTTTTTCTCAAGAAACAAAAATTAATTGGATCCTTTTTATTGATGGAAAAATCCCACAATCTATTATACTGAGAGGTGAATTTATTTGTTTTGAAAATACTCCCATGGAGAAAATTATTCCTTTCGAATATTTGATTGGAGATATTAAAATATCTGAAAATGATATGAGGTATATTGAAGAAAATGGAGGAAATATGGAATTTATAAGAGTGAAATTAACCTATAAAGAATTTGCAAAACATTCACACAATGAGTATATCTATTCTTTTGAGATTGAGCCAAGATTATTACTTCCTATTTACGATTATGTTGTACTGAGAATTACTAATCTTAATAAGAAAAAAGGGACTTTTTATTTTGGTTATTCAACAAGTTATGAAAGTACTCCGTTGCTGAAGAATGAATATCCTATTTTTAGTAAAATAATTACAGATGTTCCAAAGAAAGGAGTTAAAACTGAAAAAATTCAAATGAAAAGAATTAATTTTACAGATTAAATATAAAGTAATCTTTTGTATTATTTGCCAAAATAACCCTTGTATCTCTCATGAAAAAACAAGCAGCCGTTGAAAAGAGAAACACCCCAATTTTTTGGAACACCGCTTGTGCCAATAATCCTGTTATTTTGTTGAATCCGGATGAGGAGGAGGTAATTGATCCTAAATATTATTAGAGTATAAGAAATCATCAAAAATGAAAACTCCAATATTTATTTTATTAATCATATTAAATTCGGTAACCGCTTTTACGAAAAATATATATCATGAAACTCAAAATAAAACTGATACAGTTATAAGAACTCTTCTCGTTACGGAAATTATAGAAACAAAACAAGCTTATTATATACAAGTACATGATAGTGTATATTGTTATACAATTGTTTCTTTAAAGACAAAAGATAAAGACAATAAAAGGGATTTAATTAAGGTGGGAAAGAAATATCAATTTATAGTTACATCTTATTTTTCAACTGATATGATTCCTCGTCCTGAATTGAGTCTGGAAGTAAAAATTAATGAAAATCAATTGTTTGTTCCAATGAAAGGAATGAATGTTTTAATAGCCTCTAATTTAAAAGGTTTATATTATTCACAACCTAATTAAGGGACATTATGAATTTGTTTCGTCCAAATTAGGGTTATACTACTTCCCCCAAATTATGGAAGAAAATTGTAAATTAATGCTAGGATTTAATTATTAACCTATAAACTTTTTTTAGGACTAGCAAATGTAAGCGGTAGGAACGGAAATGTAAGTGGTAGGAACGGAAATGTAAGTGGTAGGAACGGAAATGTAAGCGGTAGGAATGCAAATGTAAGTGGTAGGAACAGAAATGTAAGTGGTAGGAACAGAAATGTAAGTGGTAGGAACCCAAATGTAAGCTGAAGGAATGCAAATGTAAGTCGAAGGAACCCAAATGTAAGTCGAAGGAACCCAAATGTAAGTCGAAGAAACGCAAATGTAAGCTGAAGGAGACCCCAACGGCGCTGAAGGAACCACTAACGGCACGGAAGGAGGTGACTGCAAGTTGGAAATATTCGGGCGTATTCTAAAATCTATGTTAGAAGATCATATCAGACAAAAATTCAGAGGAATTCTCTGTGTTTCTCTGTGGTAATAAACCACGGAGAACACGGAGGTACACAGAGAAAAATAGGAATAGTTTTTGTCCCGACAGAGACCAAAGGTTGGTAGAAAGAATTTACCGCAAAGACGCTAAGGAGCAAGGCTTTTGCCATCC
>CAZWCI010000198.1:0-2640 GCA_964632815.1 uncultured Lentimicrobiaceae bacterium
CGAGAGTTATATTTTTTGAAAATTATATTTTCGGATGCAGCTTAAAAGCTGATATTTATGAGTTAAATGAGAAGAAAAATTCGGAGGAAAAATCATTAAATTTAAAAAAAGTAAAATGCACAATCTCAGTGTTAAAAAAAATTGTATTTTTGCAGCCTAAAAAATATAATGTATTAATTTATAAACAAAAACAAGAATTATGTTGAACCAGTATGAAACCGTTTTCATTATGACGCCCGTTTTGTCTGAAGATCAGATGAAGGAAACGGTAAAAAAATTCGAGAATTTTCTCATTGACAAAGGAGCAGAGATTATTCATCAAGAGAATTGGGGTTTGCGAAAATTGGAATATCCGATTGCAAAGAAGGCCTCAGGATTTTATCATTTATTTGAATTCAAAGCTGAAGGAAGTATTTTGAAAGATTTTGAAGTTCAATTTCGTCGTGACGAAAGAGTGATGAGATACCTCACAGTAGCGATGGACAAACATGCCATTGCATATAGTGAAAAGAGAAGAAGTTTAAAAAAAGAATCTAAAGCAAAGGAGGCATAACCGATGGCACAACAATCAGACATTAAATATTTAACCCCGATTGCGGTTGATATCAGAAAGAAAAAGTATTGTCGTTTCAAAAAGAGCGGCATTAAGTACATTGATTACAAAGACGGTGAATTTTTAAAGAGATTTGTGAATGAGCAGGGACGTATTTTGCCGAGACGCTTGACAGGAACTTCTTTAAAATATCAAAAGAAAGTGGCGCAAGCTGTAAAAAGAGCCAGACATTTGGCTTTACTTCCTTTTGTTGCCGACAATTTAAAAACTAATTAATCAGGGAGGGAAGTATAATGGAAATTATTTTAAAACAAGATGTACAGAATTTAGGTTATACCGATGACCTTGTGAAAGTTAAAGATGGTTATGCAAGAAATTATCTTATTCCGAAAGGATTTGCAGTTCTTGCTACCCCCGCCAATAAAAAAATGTTAGCCGAAACGTTGAAACAACGTGCTTTCAAAACTGAGAAAATCAGAAAAGAGGCTGAGTTTATGGCCGGAAAAATTGATGGTTTGAATTTACGAATTGAGACAAAAGCGTCTGAAAAGGGCACCATTTTCGGTTCCGTAAATACCATTGCCGTTGCCAATGCGCTCAAAGAACAACATAATATAGAAATCGATCGTAAGAAAGTGATTTTGAAAGACGAACACATTAAAGAATTGGGAAATTACACTGCTCAAATTCAATTACATAAAGAATTTCGGGTTACCGTGAATCTTGAAGTGGTTGCCGAAAATCACGAATAGTCGATTTATTCATAATCCTAAAAAAAACTGCTTTCGGGCAGTTTTTTTTATTTATATAGATTTATATATAAAAAAGTTGTACTTTTGCAATGACTAAGAAACGGATTTATCTTTTTCAAAGTTACGAAAAATAAAATTACTAATCCAAAAGGACACACTGATGGAAAAGCGTTTAGGTATTATTGCCATAGTATTTACTTCCAAAGAAAACATTATTATCGTAAATGATTTAATATCGGATTTTTCTGATATGATTATTGCGCGGCAGGGGCTTCCCATGCCACATAAAGGCATCTCCTTTATTTCACTCGTTGTGGAAGCCGAAATGAATAGAATTAACTCTTTAACAGGACAATTAGGACGTTTAGAGGGGATAGAAGTCAAGACGATTGTGACCAAAGAGCGTACCGTTATTAAAGAAAAATAAATACAAACATTATGAATATAGCCGAAAGAAACCAGAATTTCATTGATAGAGAAAAACTCTATACCTTAATTGAGGGACAGATTCCCACAACAGATGAAATAAATGCCGTATTAAACAAAGCCCGTAAGTTAAAAGGATTATCATTAGAGGATGTTGCTTTACTTTTGCGAGTAGAAGATCATGCCGACATTATTAAAATTATGGAAACGGCACACTACGTAAAAGAAGAAATATACGGAAAGCGATTAGTTTTATTTGCTCCGGTATATACGGGAAATGTATGTGTAAACAATTGTACCTATTGTGCATTCCGAAAAGACAATAAAAAAATTGTTCGGAAAGTGTTAAATATGGAAGAAATTGAGCATGAAACACGCATTTTACTTCGGGATGGACATAAGCGAATTTTGTTAATTTGCGGGGAGAGTCCGAGAAATAACATTGACTATATCTGTGACGCCATTCGCCACGTATATTCCGTAAAAGAGAATGGACAAAACGTTCGACGAATCAATGTGGAACTTGCACCGATGTCGGTAGAAGATTTTGCGAGACTCAAATCCGAAAATATTGGAACTTATGTTTGTTTTCAAGAAACGTATGATTCGGAATTATACAAAGAGTATCATCCGGCTGGTTCTCCGAAAGCAGATTATCTGAATCGTTTATTGGTAATGGATCGTGCAATGGAAGGAGGCATTAATGATGTTGGATTAGGTGTATTATTCGGCTTAGCTGATTATCGGTTTGAAATTTTAGCGTTGATGGAACATGCCAATCATTTGGAACGGGCTTTTGGATGTGGCCCGCACACCATCAGCTTCCCACGAATAGAACCTGCAGAGGGAGCTCCCCTTCCTGAGCACATTCCCCATAAAGTTTCTGATGAAGATTTTAAGAAAATAATC
>CAZWCI010000199.1:0-2597 GCA_964632815.1 uncultured Lentimicrobiaceae bacterium
CCGGACGCGGACTTGGAACCGGAGACCGACGGCGAAGCCGGCACGCCCTAATCAAAATAAAAAATTAGGATATCCTGATAATCTTCTCCTTATTGGTTGGTCTTTTTGTAACTCAAAACAGCCCATCCATTGAAAAAAACACCCAATCCCATTAAGGCAAATAATTGAGGCAACATCTCCCCTACACCACTGCCTTTTAAATAGATAAACCGGATGACCTCAATGATATATTTTAACGGACTAACATGGCCCAATAACTGTGCCCATCGCGGCATGTTGACAAACGGTGTGTATAAGCCGCTCAAAAAGACAAAGATGACGACAAAGAAAAACATGATAAACATGGCTTGTTGCGTAGAACCGGCATAATTGGAGATGACCAACCCAAAGCCCGACATGGCAAATACAAAAATAACAACAAAGAGGTATAGTGTGCCCAAAGTGCCGATTGGAAAGAAGTCGTAAAAAAGCCATGCCACAAAAATACAGATGTTCAAGACCACAAAACCGACAATCCAAAACGGAATCAACTTAGAGAGAATAAAGGTGAGTTTATTTACGGGAGTAACATTCATCTGTTCCATTGTTCCTTTCTCTTTTTCGGCCACAATATTGAGTGCGGGCAGGAAGCCGCAAATCATTGCCATCATCATTACCAACAAAGCCGGAATCATGTTAAATACCGATTTTATGGTCGGATTGTAGAGATAAAGCGGGAGTATTTCAAAAGTGGGAGGTGCATGCGATGGAGTAATCATCGCAAAGTCTTGTCGAAATTCCTGATTGTAATCGGTAATAATCTGCGACAGGTAGGCACTGCTTAAAGCAGCTTTCATTCCGTTGACGGCATTGGCATAAATCATGAGGTCAGCTTTGGATTCTCGCACCAAGGAGCGTTCGAATCCTGCAGGAATTTCCAGAATTTCATCGGTATTACCCTTTTCCATCTTTTCAAAAATCGGGGAGGATGCAAAAGGTTCTTCATTCATAATAAAATAACCCGAAGAGTTGATTTTATCGACTAACTTACGGGAAGAGACACTTTTGTCGTGATCCACAATCAGCAGTCGGATATTTTTAATTTCCATATTCGCTACCAAAGGAAAAATAGCCAAAGCCACAAAGGGAAAGATGATGACTACCCGCGGCAGAAATCGATTTCTGAAAAACTGTTTAAACTCTTTTTCCAATAAATATCGTAACATGTTTTTTCATTTAATAAATCAATCTAATCTCTTTTTAAATGCTTTCAGACTTAAAAGTATGAGCAGAAAAGCCATTCCTGAAAGAATTATTAATTCGAATGAGATAGCTCCGAATCCGAGTCCCTGAATCATCACTTTTTTCACAGCTCTTATGAACCAATTGGCGGGAATTATATTGGCCAACCATTGGAAAAAGAGCGGCATGCTCTCTACCGGAAAAATGATTCCTGAAAGAAGAATCACCGGCAACATCATCAACATTCCCGAAATGAGCATTGCCACCATTTGAGATTTGGCAACAGCAGAAACAAGCAATCCTAAGGACAATGAAACAAAAATAAAGATCAATGACAGCAGGAAGAAGAGCAATAAATTACCGGTAACGGGGACCTTCAGCACGAAAACCGACAGGAGCAAAATGGTCGTGAGGTTAATTAACGAGATAAGGATGTAGGGCACGGTTTTGGACAAGATAATAACAATCGGTTTTACGGGAGAAACCAATAATATTTCCATAGTTCCGAACTCTTTTTCGCGTGCAATGGAGATTGAGGTCATCATGGCACATATCAGCATAAGCACCATGCCAAGAACTCCCGGAACAGTGTTATATCCGCCTTTTAAAGTAGGATTATACATAAAGCGCACATCACTATGGATTTGACATGGAATGGAGCCTTGTGCGGCAGAAAACTCCTGAACAGCCCCACCGATGATGGCAGTGGCATATTGGGTTAACGTTAAAGCATAATTAGGGTCGCTGCCGTCTGCAATCAACTGCACTTGTGCTTTGCCGGTATGCAACATCTTATCGGAAAAGCGTTCACTAAAGACCAGCACCATTCCAATATCTCCTTTTCGGAAAAGTGTTTCCACCTCCTCGATGGAGGTCACATAACCATCAATTTCAAAATATTCGCTTGATTCGAGTGTGTTGATAATCATTCGGGTTGCTTCGTCGTGTGAGGGATCCAAAATGACAATTTGTGCATTTTTCACTTCCGTAGTGATGGCAAATCCAAGCAGCAACAGCATCATCATAGGCATGATCAAGAGGATTAAAGTAGTCCATCTATCACGAAAAATGTGATAAAACTCTTTACGAACGAAGGCACTAAAAGGAGTCTTAGACATCATTTTAATTTTAGAGGGTTAACTTCTTATGGCGTTACGGGCAAGTTTGCGAAATACTTCATCCATATTGCGTCCCTGATATTGCATTTTAAGGGTTTGCGGTTTATCTATGGCTGCAATTTTTCCGTCAACCATAATGGAGATCCGGTTGCAATATTCGGCTTCGTCCATATAATGAGTCGTAACAAAAACGGTAATTCCACTATCGGCAGCTTGATAAATCAATTCCCAAAATTGACGACGGGACGCAGGATCAAC
>CAZWCI010000200.1:0-2592 GCA_964632815.1 uncultured Lentimicrobiaceae bacterium
CAACATCGCAACGAGCTGACTTTTCCTTTTAAACGATATCAGATGCAGCCGGTATGGAGAGCTGACAGACCACAAAAAGGCAGATACAGAGAGTTTTATCAGTGCGATATTGATGTTATCGGCAGTAACTCCTTATTAAATGAAGCAGAGTTAATCCAAATAACCGATGAGATCTTTTCCACTTTTGGAATTGACATCACCATTAAAATAAACAATAGAAAAATATTGGCCGGAATTGCGGAAATTATTTCCGAACCGGATAAAATTACTGCTATTTGTACTGCTATCGACAAATTGGATAAAATAGGAAAAGAACAAGTGTGCCGGGAATTGGAAGATAACGGATTGTCTTCTTTTGCCATAACCCAACTCAACCCCTTCTTTGAGCTTAAAGGAAATAATGAAGAAAAATTACAATTATTATCTAACGCATTCCAAAATTGTGAAATCGGGAAAAAAGGTGTTGAAGAAATTCGTTGCATGTTAGCGTATGTATGCATGCTCCCAATTCATTGCGAAGTCGAACTTGATGTAACTTTAGCAAGAGGTTTGAACTATTATACCGGAGCTATCTTTGAAGTAAAGGCCAACGGCGTTTCGATTGGCAGTATCTCCGGAGGCGGCCGTTATGATGACCTTACGGGCATTTTTGGACTTAAAAATATGTCGGGCGTAGGTATTTCCTACGGAGCAGAACGGATATATGATGTATTGCAAGAATTAGATCGTTTTCCCAAAGAGATTGCATCTCCGGTAAAAGTACTATTCCTCAATTTTGGGAAAGAGGAAGAACGTTATGCTTTAGATGCATTGCAAAAAATTCGCGCTTCCGGTATTTCATGCGAAATATATCCGGATAATGTGAAAATAGGTAAGCAATTGAATTATGCAAATGATAAATCAATTCCTTTTGTGGTAATGGCAGGTGCAGACGAAATAAAAGAGCACATTTTTACATTGAAAAATATGTGCTCCGGGGAGCAGCAAAAACTATCCATTGAGAAAATTATTGCGGCCGTTAAGAGTTAGAATTTATCCCTTTTTAGCAACCGGAAACTATAAGTGCAAAATTCTTCCCGTACGTTTTAATGCGTTCAAAATCCTTTTCTTGAGGTCTGAATTTTAGGAAAAGTGAATTTTTCCAATAGTTTAATTTAAGATTTTCAATATTCCCAATCAACTGTTTTTCAGCTTCTCCGCTCCAGCCGTAAGAACCAAAGCAACCGGCGGGTTTGTCTTTATCCCGAATAGGGGTCATGTGCGCAAACACTTGATAGAGTTGGGGCAACATGTTTTGATTAATGGTAGGACTTCCTAAAAGATATGCTGAAGCCTTGGCAATTTTATCGGCAAGTGTTTCTTGATCCATCTTTTCAATATCGCAAAGGTCAATTTCCACACCCGGAACTTCTGCCGCTCCTTCCGCAATCTTTTCTGCAATAGTTTTGGTAAATCCGTATGCCGACACGTATGCAATCAAAATGCGATTTTTAACCGGATATTGGGCAATATATTCCTGACACAGCTTTTCGGTTTTATCAATAATAGCTTGACAACCTTCGGTAATAAGCGGACCGTGTCCGGTACAAATTGCCTCAATTTCCAATGGCCGAATGCGTTCAATTGCTTGTAAGAAAAATTTACTGAACGGTTTTAAAATTACATCAAAATAGTATTGATAGGCATCATCATAATTGCCAACTTTATTGATATACATATCATCGTGGCAGAAGTGGGCTCCGAAAGAGTCGCAAGTAAAAAGAACTTTATCTTCTTTAAGATAAGTATAGATGGAATCCGGCCAATGCAAATTCGGGGCAGAAATCACCTCAATGGTTTTATTGCCTAAATCAATAATATCTCCCCCTCTAACAACTTGTTGCGGGAACTCCTCTCCTATTTGGTCTTTTAAAAAACGAAGAGCAGAAGTTGACCCGAGAATTTTGGCATTGGGAGCAATTTTCAGTAACTTGCGTAAACCACCGGCATGGTCCGGTTCTGTATGATTCACAATGATATATTCAATCTCCGCAGGGTCACAGAGCTGGCGTAATTTTGCCTCATAAACATCCCAGAATTTCTCTTTAACTGTTTCGACAATAGTCTTTTTTTCAGCATTAATAAAATAAGAATTGTAAGTTGTCCCGTATTTGGTTTCCATCACGATGTCAAAAGTTGTGATTTCCTTATCTAAAACGCCTATCCATTCAACGGAATCTGTAATTTTTAAAATCTGTTTATCCATAGTTTTAGTTTTTATAATAACATAACAAAAATGACGAAATAATTGTTTAGAATCCCTATATTTTTTCTTTTTATCAGATAATAGCTTATTTCAAACATTACTTTTCGAGATTCACACATAGGGAAAACGAAAGAAATTTAAGATTATTATATTTATAATGGTTTAATAAACAGATAAATACAAACTTTTCTTCAAAAAAATAAGCAAATAATTGAGAATTAGGGAAATTTTTTGTACTTTTGCAATCACAATAACAGTGCGGGGTAGAGCAGTGGCAGCTCGTCGGGCTCATAACCCGGAGGTCGGAGGTTCGAATCCTCCCCCCGCTACCAAGTAAAAATGTCCTC
>CAZWCI010000201.1:0-2556 GCA_964632815.1 uncultured Lentimicrobiaceae bacterium
TCGTTCGGGTTAGTCCGAAATGTATATAAAGAACTTGAAAAACCACTCGGAGTAAGTGGAATTGCAGTCTATTCACAAGATACATTTGCCGAAATTAAAATTGAAATAAAAAAGAGTTATCCTCTTTTTGTAACAGACAGTATTGTTTTGTTTGGATTTGCAGATAGCGGCTTGGTGGTTCCGGAAATTGTGTTGGATTCGATTCCCTATATGCCGGTGTTTGTGGATACTCTTCTGCAACGATACATTTACAAAGTGCCTCCTTTTTCTGATTCGTTTGCTGTACGTTGGCGTGTTGATACCGGTAATTGTTTTACTTTATCCGGAATATGGTTGGGGAATAATGCTCCGGGGATAACATTTCATTCAATCGGGGTGAATGGAGCCAGCGTGTCCTCGTTTTTGAGTTGTGTGAATTTTGAAAGAGATCTGACGTTCTTGAAGCCCGATATGGTGATTTTCGGTATAGGGATTAATGATGCTGCTTCGGAGAAGTTTGATACGCTCGAGTTTGAAAAAAATTATCTTTTGTTGATAGACAAGATAAAGAGCGTTAATCCTGAATGTGCTTTTGTTTTTATCACGAATAATGATAGTTACAAGCGTATTGCTCGGGGAAAATATTCCGTTAATACCAATGGAATTGCTGCCCGAAATGTTTTTTATCGTTTGGCAGCTCAAACTTCCGGAGCCGTTTGGGATCAATTTGAAATTATGGGCGGATTAAAATCTATGTATAAGTGGATGCAGGCAGGATTGGCTAAAAAAGACAGAGTACATTTTACCAATGCCGGCTACAATTTAATGGGAGACCTCTTTTTTAATGCATGGTTGGATGCAAAAAGAAAAGTAAATCTTGAAAATAAGGATGTTTTATTAATAAATGAATAGGATGAATTACACCGAAGCTTTTGAAGAGTTACAACAAATTGTAAAACAAATGGAACATGCCGATATTTCAGTCGATGATCTGGCTGAAAAAATTGAACGTGCGGGTGTGTTAATCAAAATTTGTAAGGAAAAGTTGACCAAAACAGAAGAGGAGATTAATAAGATTACAGAGAAGTTTGAATAATTAAGTTGTTTCGGAGAAGGCCGGATAGAAATCACGTGTTGCTCTTTGATACTCTTCCGTATATTGTTGTGCTCCATCCCGAATACATAGTGTTTGACGGTCAATTAATGAAGATGGCTGTTTGGTAAAGGTCATTATGTTTCGGTTCGCTGCTTTGTAAATAGTTGGCTTTATCTCAATTTCCTGTTTTAAGTATAATTTATTTTCTGCCGATTTTTTGAAGTAGATGCTTTCTGCCGTAGGTAATATAAGTGAAAGAGAACCTGTCGGATTAAGAAGTTGTAAAGAACAATCGATGAGTTCGTCATAGCTAAGATTCCGATCCCCGTGTTTGCTTGCTATTTTCTGCGGATTTTCCGGTTTCAGGCTATTGTGAAAATAGGGGGGATTACTGACGATGAGGTCGAACATTTCAGAAGTGAATGGAGCATAATCCTGAATTTTTTCACAGTGAAACTCGTAATGCTGGTTTCCTCCCTTGGGAAATTGTGCTAAATTGAACTCTGCTTCTTGAATGGATTCTTGGTCGCAATCAATCCCGATGATTTTTTGACGATGTGTCGTTGATTGAACCGAAAGCCGATAACCGATGCAAAAGGCTATGATGCCACACCCACATCCGATATCCAACACAGAATAAACATTTTTAAGCGGTGTCAATGCGCCCAATAAAACACTGTCGGTGCCAATTTTGAGCGTACTCCGCTCATGATGAAGTGAAAAATGGCTGAAAGTAAACAAGTTTTTGATTTTAAAATTAGAATTTGAGTTGCAACCCAAGGTCTCCATTTTGTGAAGGTCCCAAATGAAGAGAAGCATTCCCTTTTAAGTCATAAATCTTTCCGGCTTTGTATATTTGGTTCCATCCGCGAATGATAAAAAAGAGGGATGCCCCTGTTAATATTCCACCGCCGATAATCCATGCCGGTTTAGAATTACTTTCGTTAAAAATGGTGAATCCTAAAGTTAAGCATGTTCCCCCCGCAAAGGCCAGCCCCGTTGCCAAGTAAGCATTGAAGGCCGCTTTCCGAAGGTAATTCCCGGCAGTATTCCGTTGTGCAAAGTCATCAAAAGTAACTTCATCAAGCCCTTTGTATTTGTATATTTCAAATGCAGTCATATCCCTAAGACAACGTTGGACATCTATAACCATATTTTTGGATATAGTGGAGATGGCATATCCATTATCAATGGTATAGTAAGTTTCATCTTCGTTGAGTACTTTACAAAAGATTGTATCTGAAGCGTTTCCGTTTTGATGGTTGATTCGGATAATTACCGCATCAATGCAATTCTGACCGATTAAGGAGGTGAAGCACCAGAGAAATCCAAAAATGAGTGATAACTTTTTCATGGTATTGTGTTTTTTTTACAAAAGTAGTAAAAAGAATTATTGTGTCCGGTAAATTTGTAATAAATATTATTGTTGTCCGGTAAAAAATAAAAGCAGAGAAAAAACAAACTAAAGTGCTTGAAATGAA